>DATIIG010000024.1:0-15055 GCA_035479835.1 Saccharimonadales bacterium (SeqCode)
TGTCATATACCACGCGGAAACGGTCGTTGTAGGTTAATCCCTGCAAAATGCTCCCCAGCAAAAATCCGTGCGTTAATTTATATTTGAAAATATTTTTTTTGCGAAGTCGCGTTAAAAGAACAGGCAAATATAAAGAACTCAAAACCATCCAGTGATGCAAATGATAATACCGGTCCTCACGGTTTATGTGGATATTGGGAAAATATGAATAGTTTCGAATTTGCTTTTTGGGCAAACGACGTTTAAGCGGCGACTTGGTCGGATGCGAGCCCAAATGAAAAAACGCGTAACCCAAAACGCTTCCCAGAAGAATGGTCAGCGCGTCTTTTGATTTGGGTCTATAGAGAGTGCTCACACAAAAATTGTAGCACTTTAGGCTGATATATTGCAAATTAATCGTTAAACTACGGGGGTTTGCGTGGTGTCGACGCCGCTTATATATTTTTCGCTTTTTATAAACAAAACGCGCAGAATAAGAAGTGAGAGCGCGCCGACAATGGCAAACGCAAAACTTTGTGCATGTACTATGGTAGTTTTTTCAAACCCGAATAAGAAATTTGCCAGATATGCTCCTTCAATTGCTCCCAAAACTCCCAACGCGACCGCGCCGATGACCCCGCCTTTTGTGGAGTGAAACTGATTAAAAATAAATCCAAGCATTGTTCCAATCAGTGCGAGAAATGTAATACTCATGATAATCATACTAGCGGGGCAGGGTAATAATAAAACTATAAACGTGTAACAAGTGGGCAAGAAGATGTATTAATATATAATATAGTCTCAACCTTTTTGCAATAGGCAATTTTTCTTATCGTTCTCTTACCGTTTCTTCATGGAAAGTTTTTTTCCAAACTATAAACTGTTAAAGAAAGGAGAAAAATGCATTTACTTGCCCTGTATTTTATCGGTATTCCGGCAGTACTTCTTTCGCTGATGCTCATGGCAGATCACAGCAGAATAAGATTTTAAGAGGTTAATAAATCAAGTGTGACAGCGGCGGACCATGCTTGGTTTTTGCAACTTACTTGTCCTGTTTCGCTTTTAAACTCAAGATAATCTCCGTTTTCTCCTTTAACATACAATTCAATCGGCGTACCGAAATGCTCAATCGGCTTAAGCGCTGCCGCTTTTAATTTTTCCGCTTCCTGTTCAAATCCGAAATGTTCCAAACCCTCATGAATCATGCCGTTTAATTTGGGCCAGAAACTTCCGTTGTGGTATGAGTTTTGCCCCGAATTAAATGTAGCCGCATAAATGCTCATCGTGCGAATTCCGAAATCCGGATCAAACAAATCCTGCGAAAACGCACGGTCTACCAGATCCTGAACATAGCCTTTTTCCAAAATTGAATAAACGGTGTTGTTTTTGGGGTACGCGGCCCACAAAAGAAGCAGCGGATTGCCGGTTACGGTTCTTATTTGATTTTTATACCCGTCCAGCGCCTGCGCGGCAAATACTCCCTGTTCTTCTTCAAACAAAAACAGCTCGTTAAACCGTTTTTTCATTGCTTTTGCGTATTTTGAAAGTTTGTTGGCAAAACCGCTTGTGCGGGAAAACGTTCTTCCCTCATCACGGTAAAAATCCGCCCAGAGTATCAGAGCAAGCCATGCGTATCCCTGCACTTCAACCGGCGCGATCGGATACTCGGGCATGCTTCCGTCAATTTTTTGCAACGACTCATGCGAATCGGTCCATGACTGGACACGAAGCCCGCCGTGTTTTCGTGTTTTGGGAAGTTCGTATTCCAAAAGATTGTCTTTATCTTTATCTCCGTCTGTAATGATCCAGTTGAGTCCCCGCTCAACACTTGATAAAACTTCCAGAAGAAACGCGTCGTCACCGGTCAGTTTCCAGTATCGGTAAATCGCGATTAAAGTCAGGGGCGTTGCGTCAATTGAATCGTAAATGCGCATTTTGCCGTCGGGATAGACATACCAAGGCGTGGCGGAGTTGATCAAATGTTCATATTGTTTTTTCTCTTTTCTATATTCATGAATAAATTTCCCCGGTTCTTCCCCGCTTTCCAGGTTGTATTCTTTTCCCTGAAGCGTAATCAGAGTAAGTAAACTTCTTCGGCAAATATTTTGAAGCTCAATCAGATCAAAGGGAGAATTATCTTTATGTTTTTCCAAAACGCGAAGAATCTTAAGTATGGTAATTGCGCTGTCTCTTCCGAAAATACAACCGTAAATCTCATCTTTTCCCGATGCGTTAATTCCTTCATCGGTTGCAAGTTCCAGAAGCCATTTATATGCGGTTTGCGACAAAAGCGTTGTCATAAGAGGTTTTACAGTATCAAGTTTTATTTATACAGTCAAGCAAAACACAATAAAATTTCTAATTCTTAATTTCTAATTTCTAATCAAATCCAAATTTCAAAAATCCGAAATTCAAAAACAAGGAGCTGCATCTTTTTTTCAGCACTCTGAACAAAGGGCGTGAAGGTTTTGTGAGTGAACGTTCCAGGGGGATTCCCTGCAAACCTGTCAGGGAGGGGGTGAAATCACCCGGTAAGTGAGCGAACAAAACTAGCCCGACTTCACGTGCTGAGAGCTTCTGCTTCTCTTGTCGGCACAAGAGAAGAGAAGAATGTGTGCCAAAAGTACAAAGAAAAAGTTTTACAAATCAATATAAGAACTTCGCGGCATAAGCGGTAGGCGGCGCTCTGTAGTTTCCTCGCGCATGCGCTCGAATCTTTTTCTAACCACCTGATGATAAATCGCCTCATATCCGTCAGTGATTTTCTGCGCGCTAAAAGTTGTGAGCGCGTACTGCCTGCACTCTGCTCTTTTTATCTGATCAATATGCTTTACCGCGTCTGTCATTTCGCCCACCGTCCCCGTGACAAATCCGCTTTTGCCGTTTGCGACCACTTCCGGAATTGCTCCTTTGTCAAATGCGACGACGGGTAAACCGCACGCCATTGATTCAATAAGTGTCAGGCCGAACGGCTCGGGAAAATGCACCGGATGCAAAAAACACATGGCTCTGCTCATAAGTAAATTTCGTTTTTTCTCATCAACTTCACCGATCCAGCGGATAGAACCGGATAAATGCGGTTTGACAAATTTCTGAAAATATGCCCGGTCGAGTTTATCAATTTTTGCCGCCAGAATAAGAGGAAGCTTAAGGCGTTTTGCAACGGTTATGGCGTGATGCACGCCTTTTTCCATTGAAATTCTGCCCACATAGAGCAGATACCCGTCATGAGAGGGAGAAAACGGATAATGCTCCATGTTCAGCCCGTGATATACATTGCCGATATAATTAATGCTTCCGATGTGGCGAACTTGAGCTTTTGAAATGCCGACCAGATTCGGATTTTGAAATGTCTGAAACGCTTTTTTGTTGTTTTTGTTAAACGCGCCGTGCATCGTCATGACAACCGGCGTTTGAGAAAGGTTTGCAGTTGCAATGCCTAAAATTCCATTGTGATCATGAATAATATCAAACTCCTCCTGCATCGTGTAGGGATAACCCGCCTGCAAAAGCCCCAGCGCCGACGCGTTATACGGATTGCGAAGTTTTGCTTCGCGCAGTGAAATGGGAAAAACGGAAATAAGTTTTGCGGATGTTTTTGAATTGCCGGATGCGAACAATGTTACGTCGTGTCCGCGTGCTACCAGCTCCTGCGTCAAAGTATAAATAACGCGTTCGGTGCCACCGTATTTCTGAGGGGGGACAGTTTCGGCAAGTGGGGCAATTTGGGCAATTCTCATTCTGAAAATAAGCTTACAAATGAGAGATAAAAATACGACTAAAAATGAGTAAGAATGGATGAAGAAGTGTAAGAAAAACAAAAAGGCCCTGTTTTAACAACTGAGCCTCTTTGTATAAACTTTCCTGATACGTGTTTATCACGCATCATTGAGTCCTTAAGTCCCGCAAAGATTTCTTATCTAGAGTCTGTCCTCTTTTTGGCAAGTCCACTGATGCATCAGCAGACATATTCAGCGTAAAACATTTTTTGGGGGTTTGTCAAGTGCAACTTTTCACTCTTGTAAAAAGCGGCATGGGCTTTGTATAATGCGTTTGCAATGGCACAAACAAGAGAGACATCGGTAAATATCGACTCGGCTATAACGGAACACCGCAGAATAAACGGAAAATTGTTCCATGTTATTCCCCGGGCAAGAAATCCCAAGACCGGTTTGCCCCTCACTTATGAAGAAATGATCGTTCGGGATGATGCAATGCAAGCGTTTGAAGGCGTGAGGTCCGGGACAATAGCAAAAAGAAAACGCGCTGAGGTAGAAGGACAGGCAGATCTGTATGCCCCACTACCGCTTCGCCGCGTTCCGACTCCGGCAGAATATACCGGCCATACCAATGGCGCACATGTTGCACCGGAATTTGTTGGACATCCTACAGAGGATCCTGTTGAGGAAACGACAGAGGAAACAACAACTCCTGTTGAAGCGCCCGCGCTGATTCCCGAACTTCGGGCATATTTTATCGGAGCATCTCTATTGAGTCCCTTTCGGGCATATCAGGGTGAAAAAGAAAACGCAGTTGTGATTAATTCCGGCGCAAATAAGTTGTATCGTGAGAAACTTTTAAAAATGTTTAAATTTTGGTGTAAGCCCCATGAAACTAAAACGAATATGCAACTTGCTTTGCCTACAGAGTTTGCTTTCCTGACCGATCCCGGGGCGGCAATGGAAGAAACTGCTGACCTATTTGATAATCCGAATCTCTTCGGTCCTTTTCTTTTGGGAATTATGAACGCAAGATTATCCGATAAAGGAAATCATGTAACCTCTGCTAGTGAAACGCTCTTGCAATCCATGCGAGATAGAGCTTTTGAACATTTTGATATTGACTTGGGACAGCCTCATCCTGCGCTGAAAGATGGAAAACGCTCTTATTTCCTTCATGTGAAGGATCCGGAAAAAATGGTAAAAGCGCTTCGCGAAACAAAAGGCGTACAAGCAATCGCCCTCTTCGGCCTGATTTAATTAACTTTATTTGAAAATAAGCGGCTCGCTCCCGATTGTTGTCATAGTTTCTCCCTCAACGATTATCGCGCTGTCGTCTCTAAGTCCATACACCGGCGCGCCGTGATGATCTTTTACCGCATCAATGAGCGTTTCTTTACGGTTGGGAAAATCTTCTGAATCAAGATGCGGCATGAAACAAAGATTTACTAAACCCAGATATTGATTTATTCCAAATGTTCCTCGCTCTCCATAGATTTTTTCATATGCTTTGGTGGACAGGCGCTTGCCCAAAACCATTGATCCGGCGCTACTGCCTACATAGACTTTTGTTTTGAGAAGCTGCGGCAGCATTTGCGAAAATCCGGTTTTATTAAAAACACTCATTAAATAATCGGTGTTGCCGCCCACAACAAAAATAACATCACTTTTCCCTATCCGCTCTTTTACCTCTTTTGCGTCAAGCGCAAGCAGGTTAACAAATTCCAGTCTTCCGCCGAAGTTTTCCGCAACTTTATTGAGATTTGCCAACACCCAGCGCAGGGTGTCGCGAAAAGGAGCATACGCTTCGTTGATGACTGCGACATTTATTTTCTTTCTTGCTTTACCGACCAATTTTTCGCACGCGGCAACAATTTCTTCGGTATAAAACCCCTCCGATGCAAGTATAATTTTCAGATTAAGTGGATTATATCATAGACATGAGGGTGCATTTTTAATGAACACTTGCGCGGAAGTAGAGGGTAGACAGAAGGGTAAGAAGCGACATGGTTGCTGCCAGACCGTTACTTCCCATAATAAACCGGTCTCTGGTGAAAAAGCCGTGCATTGCAAATCCCGCCTGAATAAGAACGAGAATAATTAAAAAACCTATTGAAAGACCTGCAGTCTGGTGCGTTTGCCAAAGCTGTACCAGCTGAGGGAGAATCATCAGCGGATTGACAATACTGATGGTCCAGATAATTTTTTTCCAATGAATAGTTTTTGCAAGTTTATCTCTGTTCATACAGACAGTATACAATAAATTCTTAGAACGTCCCTGTTTTAACTTCACCGCCGCGTTTGTAATATGCAAAAATCACTCCGCTTGGTGAGACTTTCGATTCTGTCAGTTTGAAACCGGCAGGGATAGTGCCTTTATCAAATAACTTTTTTCCAGTTCCGAGTGTTACGGGAAATATTTTGAGCCAGAGCTCATCGACTAAATCATTTTTGAGTAGTGTCTGAACCATGTTGCCGCTGCCGTAGACCTGTAAATCCCGCGCGCCCTGCGCTTTGAATTTTTTCAACTCTTTCACATCTTTCAAAACGACCGTATGCTCCCATGCCGGATTTTTTAAGGTTTTTGAAACAACATATTTTGTAATTTTATTGACCTGCGGCCATGTTTCTGAATGCTTGGGCCAATATCCGGCAAAAATATCATATGTTTTGTGTCCCAAAAGCAGATCATATTTCCCTGCCATTTGTTGAGCCATGATTTTTCCCGCGTAATCATCAAAGTATGGAAATGTCCACCCGCCGTATTTGAAACCGCCGCTGGTATCTTCTTTCGGCCCGCCGGGCGCCTGCATGACCCCGTCAAGCGAAATAAACTCAAGAACAATTATTTTTCTCACAAAGTTATTTTACTACGACTTTCTCATTTGTGCCAGTTGGAAAAAGTTGTGCTTGCCAGCGCATAAAAAACCTTTGTATACTAAATTATATGGTAACTCTGCCGAAAAAATATTTGGATAAAAAATTATCTGCAATATGGTTTGGGAATTATGGCGGTTGCACTTATAGCAGTATCAGCTGTTTTGCTCCAAACTCACCGGCAGGTTTTGAGTCTTACTTCAGCGAAAAATAATCTTACCAAACAACTTGCCGCAACAACCGCCGCTTTGAAGGATTTGCAAAATCAGGACCAATACAAAATTAATCAGTCGCTCAAAGACCAAATCCAAAAAACTCATGACGATTACACAAAAACAATTACACTCTATCAGCAGATACTTGATCTTCGGGCTCAAAAACAGGATACCAAAAAACTCGATGAACTCTACGGCGCCGCGGTCAAGGAATTGGCGGATTTAAAATATGCCTCGGCAGAAAGTACTTTGGCGGATTTGAACAAACAAATTGACAGCGCAAATGCTTCCTTTCTTGCCGCAACCGTAGAAACCACAGTCAACGCGCCCCAAAGTAACAGCGCCCCCTCAAGCGGATTTTCTCTCCAGCAGGTATCCTCTGATGTCGGGACATTTCCCATTGCAATTATTTCTGCCGATTTAAATAGCACCAGAGTAATTGTTGATACGGCCTCGGACAGCGATTGCAGTAATAATTGTCCTGTTTTGTCACTTGGAGATTATGTTTCGCGAAACGGCGCGTACGCGGGTATTAACGGATCGTTTTTCTGTCCCGCCGATTACCCCAGTTGCGCGGGTAAAGTCAATTCATTTGACACGCTTCTTATGAACAAGAACAAAAAATATTTCAACTCCGACAACAACATATATAGCAGCGTTCCGCTTGTTTATTTTTCCGGCAACAGCATGGGCGTTCGGGGAGCATCGTCTCAGTGGGGCAGAGACACGGGAGTTGACGCGGTTATTGCCATGCAGCCGCTACTTCTTTCCAGCGGCAATATTGCCTATGGCGGCGGAGGGTCGGATAAATTCGGCGCAAAGGGTCTTCGAAGTTTATCGGCAACAAAGGAAGCACGGCTTACATAGGATTTGTGTATAACGCGACGATGAGCGATGCGGCGCATGTACTTAAAACTTTGGGACTGGAAAACGCGCTTAATTTGGATGAAGGCGGCTCCTCAGCACTGTGGTTTGGTGGTTACAAGGTGGGGCCGGGAAGAAATATCCCCAACGCCGTGCTATTTTTGAAAAAATAAAATCTCCTTATACTTATCTATTTAAAAGCACGATCGATGCATTAAGAACACTCGCAAAAGTCACCCATAATAAATAAGGCACCAGCAACCACGAAGCTGTTCTCTTGTATTTCCAAAAACTTTTCATTGTCATGAATATTGCCAGAAATAAAAGAATTATTCCCAAGAAGGCAAGTGTAGGATTTTTAAGTCCAAAGAAAAGTATAGACCAAAGTGAATTTAACACTAATTGAACCCAAAACCATTTTAACGATACTTTTTTTGTTCCCCATGCAAGATAAAGAGATATTCCCATCATCAAATAGAGAATTGTCCAGACAGGACCAAAAATCCAAGGGGGAGGATTAAAAAAAGGCTTGTTGAGAGTTATATACCAGGTGTTAACTGAATTAAAAGTAAAAATGGCTCCAATGAAACCCGCACCCTCACATATAAGTATCGCCAAAAACAATTTAGAAAATTTGTTCACGCAATAAAGTATATCAGAAGTTCTGAAAAATTTGGTAACGCTGAAATGCTGCGGGCACTAGATGACATTAGAACCAGTTTTATGACAAGCAATGCTATTGAAAATGTGACTATTTAAAATTAACTATCTAAGCGTGGTAAACCGGGAGGGAAAAATGAAACATTGTTCCTTTACTTTCTTTGCCCTCTATCCATATTTTGCCTTTATAATGGTGAATTATTTGAGATGATATATCTAGTCCCAACCCCACACCATAATAGGTTTCTTTATTTGAATCGTTAAGCCTGAAAAACCGTTCAAAAACTTTTTTTTGGTTTACTTTGGAAATTCCCACTCCAAAATCTTCGACCGTAATAATTACTTTCCCGTCTTTCAATGATGATTTGACCACCACTTTTGTGGCATTGGGTGAATATCTGATTGCGTTAATAAGTAAATTTATGAGAACTTGCCCTATCCGTTCAGGGTCTCCTTTCACGTACCGGATTACTTTACCTTCCTGAAAGATACGATGAGTTTTACTTAACTTTTGGGTGTCTTGTATAATTTGGGTTATGAGCTCATTCATATCAAATATTTTCTCATCACTATACTCAAATCCCACCGCTCTAATTTTGGAAGAATTCAGAAGCCCGTTAATTAAACTTGTTAATCTCTGAACCTGATCTTCCATATGGTCAGCGTACTTAAGAAGTTTTTTGTCATCCCGTTTTGAAAGATGAGCTTGTATCAGCTGCAAATAACCGCTAATCGTTGAAACCGGACCTTTCAGCTCATGCATAATAACTGCGGCAAATTCATCTTTGTGTTTCTCATAAGCTCGTACTTTGGTGACATCCTCTATGGCAAGCAGAATTGTTTGCGTAGCATTAATTTGACGATAAAATTTTCTCGCGTTTAAAAGGAGTACTCTTTTGCCGAGTTTCGGAACATGATACTCAATTTCAAAGTTTTCAAAACTTTTTCCCGTTGTTAAAACTCTATGTAGCAATTTTCTGAATTTAGGAATATTCAGTTCTCCCCCTCCCAGCTCATAAAACGGGCGGTTTTCCAGTTTGTCAGGTAAAAGATCGAAGGTTTGATAAAATGCGCGGTTCGCAGTTATAACTTGTAGATCTTTATTTAAGATGACCAGAGGTTCTCTGACGGTGTTGACGATTGCTTCGGCGTAATCGAGGGAGTATTTAAAAAGGTCAAGCGTGTGTTTGAAGTGATTGATATCAATGCCAAGAATAGAATTATTTGAGGAATCTTCTCTGCCTTGAACTGCTTCTTTAAGGGTTGCGGGCAATTCCAGCTTGCCGTTATTAGTTTTTTTATTTTGTATCACAGCCTGCCTGCTTTCATTATACCATGTCCGGTCAAATCAATCCGCGGTCTGTCGAAATGTATTGAGCTGCCCGATTTTTGAAATCAGCTCTTCAATCCCATAATTTGACGTATCAATATTATGTACCGCAAACGTGCGTAGTCCCTCAATGATCATACGGGCTCTGGCGGCTTTAGTTTTATTTAACTTCCCGATTTTAATATCGTTTTGGACGTAAGGTCGTGACACCACCTGCAGTGTAGCAAAAAAAATTGAGGATTCTATAAAAACATTTGAAATGTCTTTTATATCAACACTATGTGATTGTGAGGCAAAAAGTTGGCGGAAAACAAAAGTAACTTTACTTTCCTCAATAGTTATGGTGTTGGGAAAAATGTCCCAGGGAAACAGCGACGAAAGACTAGTAATACATCTGTTTGAACTTCTTACTAAATCTTCAACCGATTGCCTATCTTCTTCCACCTTTGTCGCGTGATTTTTTGTCTGTTCATCTTTGCCTTTTTCCTCAAAGGTTTTTCCAAGTTCACGCTGTGGAGGTGAACGACCGGCTTCTTTTTTCTTGAGCTTGGATAAAAAGTACATTGACGGAACTCGCAGCATAGTCTATACATAGTATCTCTCCTATAAGAGACGGATATATGAGCTGAGGTCGAAACGAGTAAGAGATGTTGGTAAACAGGTAAAGTTTCCAACCATTAGAGTAGCTTTTTGTTCTCCATTCTTGTAAAATTACACTGCAACAGTGCCGGATCATCTAATGGTAGGATAGCGGACTCTGAATCCGCTCATCTTGGTTCGAATCCAAGTCCGGCAGCAGCCTGGGACTATAACCCTAAAGCTCGCATTCAGAACTATAATGATAGTTTGGTGCTAGACCGGAATGCTCAGTTCTTCTTTTTCACAGTTGATGATTTAAGAATTTTTGGTATAATCACGGCATGAAAGAACCACTGCGGTTTTCACCTGATATCCTTGACGGTGTAAATAAAGAGACAAATTCTTTACTTCAATTTCGACTTGCTACTGAAGCAGATGTGGAAGTTTTGGTTCCTATGGTTAACAGAGCATATATGTATGAGAATGAAGGAGAAACGGCGTTTAAACAAAGATCAGAGCTGCGAACTAACAATGACAAAATGAGAGAAGCATTGCATGATGGTGCAGTTATTGTAGCTACTGCTCCTCAAACAGGAGAAATTTTTGGCTGTGTACAATATAAAGAAATAGATGCATCAGACGGATCAGGATCAGATCAACGTACAAACGCATATTTTGGCATGCTCACTGTTGATCCGGCATTCCGGGGTCGGGGTTATGGCAGACGACTATTGAATGCTGCCGAAGAAATCGGTAAGGTAAGAGGAAAACACACAATGGAAATACAGGTAGTAAACCACTCAGCTTATTTGCTGGATTTATATGGAAGGTACGGATACCAAGTTTTCGGACATATAAGCTGGTTTGCAACGTTTTTAACAAAACCCAGCCACTTTGTATTAATGAGCAAACCTTTAAACCCTGTTAATAGAGCATAAAATTAACCGGAGCGGAAATATTACCCGATACTTACTATGGTAAACGTTGCTGTTCCTTTCGGGGTAGTTATGTGAACCGTGTCCCCGACTCTTTTTCCTTCAAGCGCTTTCCCAAGAGGCGACAGGAGCGAAATTTTTCTCGCTTTCGGGTCCGCTTCCAAATCCCCCACAATGACAAAACTCAGCTCTTTTCCCCCGCTTGAGAGAACAACATGTGTATTGATACCGACCCAACCGTATTGCGCGCTCTGAATAATTACCGCGTTTTTCAATGTGTGCGAGATAATCCGCAGACGGCGGTCAATTGAGGAAAGTTTTGCGCGGGATTCTTTGTAAAATCCGTTTTCGCTCAGATCTCCCATTTCCCGCGCCCGTTTTAAATTTGCAACGGCATCGGGACGTGACGCGGTAAGATTTGCAAATTCTTTTTTCAGCTGATCATAACCGTTTTGAGTAAAGCGAATGTTTTGCACCTCAGTATTATAGCGCTTTTGCGACAAATGACGAAAAGAAAACGGGTTGACTAAACTTTGTTCTGAGGGTTTGGCTGCTGTTTATTTTTGAATACATCTCCGACAACTACCGTTGTTTGTCTTTCGGTTAAGGTAGCGCAATATACTTTTTTCCCGTGGTATACTTAGGTTGTGAAAAAGTTTTTTCGAAAAACTGTACAAGAAATTATTGAACAGGATAAATTATCTCAGGTTCTTGTTTTGGTAAGTTTTCTTCTAACATTTTTTGTTGTTCGCCTTATTACTCATTTGCAAAAAGCAAATATTATTCCCCAACAACAGGGCGTTTTTCATCTTCATCATCTGGTGCCGGGAATATTTTTGATTTTAATAAGCGGTTACATCGGCGTTTCGTATTTGTCAAATGAAACGCTTCGCAAAATTACGGCGGTATTGTTCGGAATCGGCGCAGCACTAACACTTGATGAGTTTGCATTATGGTTATTTTTGAAAGACGTGTACTGGTCAAAACAAGGAAGAGACAGCGTTGACGCAGCGGTAATTGTAGTAGTTCTCTTAACATTTGCGCTTTTGATAAGGGAAGTGAAGGAAAAGAAAAAATAAATTTCTTGACCTTTTTATCTTTGTTTGAAATACTACACGTGTGAGTAAAACCGCAGACCAAACGTCACTTCTTGCGCAGCATCACCGCCACGAAGTTCACAAAAGAGAAAATCCGCTTCGCGATGTTATCCTCGGCGGACAGGACGGGCTGGTCAATGCTTTGGGAATAATTTTGGGAATTTCCGCGGCAACCGGCGATGTAAAGATTTTGATTGCTACTGTTCTGGCGGCAACATTTGCCGAGTCGCTTTCCATGGGCGCTGTTGCGTACACCAGCGCGCTTTCACAAAAAGATTATTACGACAGCGAGCGCGCGAAAGAATACAAAGAAGTTGAGGAAATCCCGGAAATGGAAAAACAAGAGGTCAGAGAAATTTACGCAAAGAAAGGATTTAGTGGAGCGGTTCTTGATGAAATTGTTGAGACAACGTGCAAAGACAAAAAAGTCTGGGTAGATTTTATGATGGCCGAAGAACTCCACATCGCGCCGGTGAAAACAAAAGAAGTTTTAAAAAGCGCGGTAATTGTCACCATTGCTACCATGATCGGCCATTTTGTTCCGCTTCTTCCCTTTTTCTTTTTTGTCCACGGACAGGGAGTAATTATTTCGGTGATAATCAGCGCGGTAACACTTTTTGTAGTCGGGTGGTATCAGGCGGTAACGCTCATCGGCAGCTGGTGGAAAAGCGGAGTTCGTATGGTTTTGATCGGACTGGGCGCCGCGTTTGTCGGTTTCTTCATTGCAAAACTTTTTCACGCCGCAGGATAATCTATGGATACGCATTTGAAAAAAGGGCTACGACTTGAATATATAACGGTTGCGTGGAATATTTTTGAGTGCATTATTGTTCTTATTGCCGCAGTAACTTCCGGTTCTATCGCGCTTTTGGGATTTGGTATTGACTCACTTATTGAAATTTTTGCGGGGTTTGTTGCGATCTGGCATTTGCGCGGCATCCACGAGCGAGGCGAAAGACGGGCACTCAAACTGATCGGCCTGGCATTTCTTGGCGTTGCAATTTATATTTTTGGGGAAGCTATATTTTCACTTATTTCAAACGCTCATGCACGGCCGTCTCCTCTTGGCATAGTCAGTCTTTTTGCAACAGTTATCGCAATGTCGGTACTCTCTTTTCAAAAATTAAAAGTCGGAAAAGCAATGAAAAACAACGTCCTTATTGCCGAGGCAAAAGTTACCAGAGTTGACGGAATGCTTGCCGCGGCAACGCTGATCGGGGTTTTGCTAAACTCGATATTCGGACTTTGGTGGGCGGATACCGTGGCGGGATTTATTATTGTAATCTACGGATTTAAAGAAGGCATCCATGCGCTTAGGCAAATTTAACACCGGGCCGCTTGACGACCCCGCATATTCCAAGTATAGTTGTAAGATATAAATTTTATGGAAACCCACGAAACAATTCTTGTATCAAACCCTCCACACAAAGAGCACATCGCTCTTTTTAGTATCCCCTGGTTTAAAAAATGGGGAAGTTTAATTGTTTTAAGCCTTGCGCTGGCGATTATTATCATTGACACAACGATTTTAAATGTTTCTCTACGCACTATTATCAATGATCTGCACACCGATATTCAAAGTATTCAGTGGGTCATTACCGCCTATACTCTCATGCTTGCGGCGTTTACCATAACGGGAGGCAGAATCGGCGATTTGTTCGGAAGGAAAAAAATGTTTGTCGTGGGAGCGGTGATTTTTGCCGTGGGATCTTTTATCACATCAATCAGTACGTCGGTGGGTATGATGATAGGCGGCGAGTCAATCATTGAGGGTATCGGCGCGGCTCTGATGCTTCCCGCGACCGCGTCACTTCTGGTTGCAAATTTCAAGGGAAAAGATCGCGCGATCGCGTTTGGCGTGTGGGGTAGTGTTGCCGGCGCATCGGGACCGATCGGATCAATTTTGGGCGGATGGCTCACCGTTGCATACAGTTGGCGCTGGGCATTTCGTATTAATGTTTTTATTGCGGTAATTCTGGTCATCGGGTCTATCATTATCAAAGAATCTCATGAACGCAGTGAAAAACCCTCCCTTGATCTGGTGGGCGTTTTTCTCTCGGCAATGGGCATGCTTTCTATTGTGTATGGGTTAATCGAGTCGTCGGAGTTCGGATGGTGGGCGTCCAAAAAAGATTTTGTATTTTTTGATAAAGTTATTTCGCCGTTTGGACTCTCTCCCATTTTATTTTTTATAGCATATGGGCTGCTCATCATCGGATATTTTTTTCTTTGGGAAAACTACCGCGAGAAAAGCGGAAAAACGCCGCTTGTTTCGCTCAAACTTTTTGCCAATCATGCATTCGCGCTGGGAACGCTTATTACCGCGATTATTTCCATGGGGCTTTTGGGATTTAGTTTTATGTTTCCGGTTTTCTGGCAGGCGGTACTCAAACTCGATCCGCTCCAAACCGGTGTTGCCATGGTACCCATGTCAATAACCATGTTTATCGTCTCCCCGCTTTCCGCACTTTTGGGACACAAACTCGGAATGCGTATTCTTATTCAGGTCGGGCTTTTGCTGACAATGATCGCAATTGCGCTTATGGCCTTTACCCTGGGTCCCAATATTACGCCGTGGAATATGGTACCGGCACTTGTAATTTTTGGGGTAGGCCTGGGTGCTGTGATGGCGCAGATTTCAAATCTTACGCTGTCGGCAGTTTCCGTGCAGCAGGCGGGAGAAGCATCGGGAGTTAATAATACGCTACGCCAAGTCGGCGCGACACTCGGCGTTGCGATAATCGGCTCCGTGCTTCTTCTTAACATTACAAACAATTTACAAACGGGCGTACAGAACAGC
>DATIIG010000025.1:0-3056 GCA_035479835.1 Saccharimonadales bacterium (SeqCode)
CAAGAGCGGTTTCAAAATGAAACATCAACGCAATAAGGGGCCATAAAAATAAATGCATTCTTTTCTTTCCTTGCATAAGTGTGAAGAAAACGAAAATATAAAGCGTTAGAAGAAGCCACATCGGATGCGGGTTCCACGAAAAGGTTGCCGCGGCTATTGCTTCGGGCGAAATTGCAAACAGAAACGCGATGAAAAGTCCTGCGGTTTCTCCGAATAGTTTTTTACTCCAGAAATACGCACCGGCAAATGTTCCAAGGCTTATGACAAACATCAAGACAATACTACCCCATGGATCACCGCGAAATATAAATGTAGGAATTGCCAGAAGATAATACCAAATCGGTCCCTGAAACACTCCTTCAAGGCTTGTGTAGGGACCGATTAATGTCAAATGATGATCATACAAAATTCCCTTAACTGCCATCATGTCCCTGCCCTGATCCAGAAGAAATAAGTAGTTGTGGGAAACAAGTTCCTGCGCGCGAAGCGCTGTTGCAAGAATAAATACGCAAAAAAGGAGAAGCGGAATAATTTTATTTTTCATTACTGCACCACAAACACGCGGAAAATGGGCCGGATCTTTCCCGGATCAAAAAATGTTTTTACTGACGAGGCACCCGGAAAGTTATCGCCGCGCGTGATAAGAAGCGATCCCTTGGGAAAATAATCCGAGGGTTTTTCTACCTTATCCAAGGGAAAATTGCCAAACGTTATATTGTCAATTTGCATAACGGGAATATTTTTGTACATTTTCCAGTTTTTTGAGGATGACTGATAAATTTTGGGGTCAAGCTTTGTGTAATACGCATATGTAATAGCCCATGGTTCGCCGCCATCAAGAAAGACATGGGGAAAGTCATGCTGTTTTGTTATGGCATACTGTATCGCGTCGTCTTGTTGTTTTGACCACCATTCCGAAGCATAAACCGGATAGTCAAAAAAGTAGGTAAACAAATAACTCGCGATAAAAATTACGGCAACTGCGGCAAATATAGCTTTTGCCGGTAGAAGCTTTTTCGGCATTGTATGTTTCATATGTTCAAAAAAATACCATATGCCAAATGAAGAAAAAATAATGGGTGAGGGCAAAACCAGAACCGATCGAAGCGCGTAATTTCCTGTTGTCAGTCCGCCGGGAAGCGCTCCGGCAAGCATCCATCCGAAAACAAAAATAAAAAGATTGCGGCGTCTTCTGAAAAGATAATACATTCCCAGAAAGAAAAAAGGCAATTCAAACAGATAAAACTCTCCATGATTTCCCACACCATGCTGCAGGTTTTCAGTTCCGTTTCCGAAAAACCAGTCAAGAGAAAAAATATGAATATAACTTGTTTCAAAACGCTTAAGATCAACGGTTAATTTATTATGAAAAATGCTTGAGAGCTTAAGAGGCGCGGTTGTTTGGAAACGCTCACTATTAACCTGCGCTTCAACGTCAAAACTAAAAACACTTTCCCTGCTGTATCTCCCTTTATCCTCGCCAAAAAATAGCATCTGTGCTATTCCAAGATAAAAAACTCCGACAATCAAAAGAAAAACGATAGCATATTTTTTGTACTTCAAGAGATTGTCTTTTTGATAGTAAAAAAGGAATGGCAAAAAAGCGGGAAGAAATATTTTCGGCGCGTTATACACAAAAAGCGAAATACCAAAAAGAAACGCTGAGATATAATAAAAAAACGGCTTATCGCGGGCTTTAATAAAAAGATAAACTCCCAGTAAGATAACTAAAATACACAACGCTTCCAAAAGTCCCTGTCGACTCATGTGAAGAGTCCATGGATTAAGAGTAAAAAGAGTTGTGCCGATAAGAGAGACGCTATCGGAATTTGATAGTTTTCTTAACAGAAAATAAAGCACAACCACACTAAATACTCCGGCAACTGCCGAGGGTAAACGTTCAACAAAAATGTTTAAACCCATTACTTTTACAAGCGGCAAAAGAATGTATGTGTAGACAGGCGGATGCGTTCCGCCGGTATTATTGTCGCTAAATGCCAGGGGATTAAAAAGACCTTTGGGGTCAAGTCCGGAATTTAAGATGCTATAGGCGCTGTAGCCCATATCCGCCTCGTCCGTATGAACACCGGAGGGAATATTGCCAAGCTGCCAGAAGCGAAGAAATATAGCAATAGCAAGAATAATAAAGAACAAATATTTCCGTATCATGCTTTTTCTTTATGATACCATAATGCGCCTAACATTCCTATTACGCCAAAAGCTGCCAGCAGCAAACCAAGGAAAAAACTTTGCGGTTGATAAGAAAATATAATCATGTGCTTACCGGCGGGAACTTTAACCGCGCGGAATGCATAGTCTGCTCGATAAATTTCCGTTACTTTGCCGTCAACATACGCTTTCCACCCGGGATAATACGCGTCCGAAAGAAAAAGAAGTTGCGGGACGTTTGTTGAAACATTAATTGTTATTTTGTCGGGCGTATAAGAGGCAATTTTTACCGTGCCGCTTGGCAAAAATCCTGCCGGAACATGCGGATCTTTCTCAAGGATTATGCTGTCTCGAAGATCTGTTCCTTTCGCAAACATGGCGGAAATAATCCCGTTTTGATTTTGTATCACTTTGTAGCTACCTACCAGAAAAGCCCGCGGAAACGCGTAGGTATTTTCGAATACCTCATACTGACTATCTGAGAAAATCAGCTTAAACTGGTCTTTGGGATAATTCCATATCGGAAACGTCCAGTTTTTATGATTGTCTTTCTTTTTTTGGAGAAAATATTTTATTCCCAGAAGGTTTATTGCTTTTGACGTGTTTTCGCTTTCACGGGGAAGTAACACTACCGCCTGCGTCAATCCGCTCTGTCCTGTCGTATCAATTCCGGCAATAAACTCCCCGTATCGTTTTATGTAGAGCGGGTCATACCCTTCAACTGAGGGAAGATGAAAATACACCGCGTTCTCCGCGCTGAAATTTCCGAATACGCGGTCATATCCTGCGATTTTTGGGAAGAAGTCTGTTATAGAAGTTTTCGGATATACGAATTTTATGCTGTCCTGCGGCTGCCATTTCGTGGTGAAACGAAACATATCAAATGC
>DATIIG010000026.1:0-6269 GCA_035479835.1 Saccharimonadales bacterium (SeqCode)
AAAGATGTTGCCGCAAAGAATAATGTTTCAACGGTCTCTTACATCGCAAAAGGCAGCACACCGCTTTCCCAGATGCTTGATATTCTTTCTTTCGGTGGCTATCTCACGCTCTATCTTGCATTTTTATACGGCTTGGATCCAAGCCTTATTCCCTGGGTCGATTACTTCAAGCAAGAACTTGCCAAAAGTTCTTAATTTCTTCTTACCGCATCCTCGCAGCAAACATATTCTTAAGCATTATTATGCTTACTAAAGGAGGTGAGCATATGGCAGTTCTACAAACGACCGAACCGGTAGTGGAACATCATTATCATGAAGATAGCGGCAGCGGTATGTCTTTTATTCTCGGTTTTATACTGTTGGTAATTGCCGCAGTGTTGTTCTTTTACTATCTTTGGCCGGCAATGCGAAACTCTACTTCTTTGCCGCAGGTCAGTGTGCCAAGAAGTATAGACGTAAACATTAACAGAAAGTAAACCTACTTGCGATTTTTTTAAAAAGCATACATAATAAACGTATGGGTAAATCGCCTCGGTACGTTGCCTGGTTTCGTGAAGTTGATAAAAACGACGTCGCGCGTGTTGGAGGAAAAGGTGCAAATCTGGGAGAAATGACTCAAGCCGGTTTTCCTGTTCCAAACGGCTTTATTATAACTTCGCGTGCATATTTTTCATTTCTCAAAGAAAACAACCTGACGATAAAAATAAACCACCTGCTCAAAAGTGCGAATTTTCAAAAACCTGACTCGCTAACGCAAGTTTCATCTCACATCAGAAAAAATATTCTGGAAGGTGATATTTCTCCCATGCTTCGGGACGAAATATTTGCTTCATATAAACAATTATCAGGAGTTTTTGGTAGTGCGCTTGTGGCGGTCCGCTCATCGGCGACTGCGGAAGATTTGCCAACCGCATCTTTTGCGGGGCAGCAGGAAACATTTCTCAACGTCAAAGGCGAGGCAAACTTGATCCAGAAAATTAAAGAAGGCTGGGCATCACTTTTTGAAGCGCGAGCTATTTTTTACCGCCACGAGCAGCATTTTGATCATTTTAAAATCGGCATTGCGCTGGTTGTTCAGAAAATGGTCGCATCGGAAAAATCAGGTATCATGTTTACGATTGACCCGGTGACCAATGACAAGACAAAAGTCGTCATTGAAGCAATCTTCGGACTCGGTGAGCTCATTGTTCAGGGAGAAGTAACTCCCGACCATTACGAGATAGAAAAAGATGATTTAAAAATGCTCACGAAGGTTATCTCAGAGCAGAAAATAATGCTCAAAAAAGTCGGTACCGAAAATAAAAAAGTGAATATTTCATCTCATACCGGCAAGA
The DNA here is from genome assembly GCA_035479835.1 of Saccharimonadales bacterium (SeqCode). Classification (GTDB taxonomy): domain Bacteria; phylum Patescibacteriota; class Microgenomatia; order Levybacterales; family UBA12049; genus DATIIG01. Next base: position 1,335 of record DATIIG010000026.1, read on the forward strand.
AGCAAAAAATATCCGATGAGCAAATTAAACACTTGGCAAAACTTGGCAAGCAGCTTGAGAAACATTATTATTTTCCCCAAGACATTGAATGGGCAATTGAAAAAAACAACGTTTTTCTTGTCCAGACCAGAGCGATAACTACAACACACAGCAAAAAAGCGCAGGAAGTACCGCTAGAAAACACAAAGTTTGAAACTTCAGATTTACTGGTCAAAGGAAGTCCTGCAAGCCCGGGTATTGGAACCGGTCCGGCAAAAGTTATCAAAAGCGCCAAGGAAATCGGAAAAATTATGCCGGGTGACGTTTTGGTCGCGCCACAAACCAATCCTGATTTTGTTCCCGCGATGAAAAAAGCGGTCGCAATTGTTACCGATAGCGGCGGAAGAACTTCTCATGCAGCGATCGTTTCGCGGGAGCTTGGTATTCCGGCAGTCGTGGGGGCGGAAGGCGCGACCAAGAAAATCAAAACCGGTCTGGTTATTACCGTAAACGGCATTGAAGGCACTGTCTTTCGTGGCGGAAAAATTTCAACGGGACATGCCGCTGCGCCTTTGGCACAAAATAAAAAAGAGACGCACATTAAAACAGCAACGAAGGTTTATGTGAATTTAGCGCAACCGGACTTGGCGGCAGCGGTCGCGCAAAAAAATGTTGACGGCGTGGGACTTTTGCGAGCCGAGTTTATGATGGCCGGAATCGGAACTCACCCGAAAAAACTTATTCATGACGGGAAAAAGCAGGTATTTATCAAACAAATGGCCGACAATCTCGCGCAGTTTTGCAAAGCCTTTGCTCCCCGACCGGTTGTGTATAGAACATCTGATTTTAAAACGAATGAATACAGAAGCTTAATCGGCGGAAAGGAATATGAACCGATTGAACCCAACCCGATGCTTGGATACCGCGGCGTATACCGTTATATTCATGACAGCGCGGTATTTGATCTGGAACTTGAAGCAATTAAAATGGTGCGAAATAAAATGGGATACAAAAATCTATGGGTAATGCTGCCGTTTGTTCGCACTGTCAGAGAACTTGAGGAAGTAAAAAAAATACTCGGCTCCGAGGGGCTTCACCGCTCATCTTCTTTTAAGCTATGGATGATGGTTGAAATTCCGTCAAATGTAATTCTTCTTGAGAAATTTATTGAAAGCGGTATCGACGGCGTTTCAATCGGCTCCAATGATTTAACAATGCTTATTCTGGGAACCGATCGCGACAACAGTGAAGTTGCGCCTGAGTTTAACGAACAGGACGAGGCGGTTCTCTGGGCGCTTGAAAAAGTAATTAAAACAGCGCACAAGTACCATATTACTTCATCTCTGTGCGGACAGGCAGCGTCGCAATATCCCAGTCTCGTTGATAAACTCGTCAACTGGGGCATTACCAGTGTTTCTGTATCTCCCGACGCGGTTGAGTCGACGCGACATACGATCGCGACCATAGAAAACCGTTTAATAAATAAATAGTATGAGCAAAATCAAAAGCGTTAGTGCTCGAGAAATCCTCAACTCCCGCGGGCAGCCCGCAGTTGAATCAACGGTTATTTTGGATAATGATACTGCGGCAAGCGCATCATGTCCAAGCGGAAAATCGGTCAGCAGCTACGAAGCGGTTGAACTTTTAGATCAGGACCCGACCAAATTCGGCGGAAAAGGCGTTTCAAAAGCGGTTTCTAATGTAAATACTATACTATCTCAAGCAATAACCGGCATGGATGTACTTTCTCAATCAGAAATTGATCGAAAAATGATCGAGGCGGACGGCACGCCGAATAAATCAAAACTCGGGGCAAATGCAATTCTTTCAGTGTCTATCGCAGTTGCAAAAGCAGCGGCAAAAAGCACAAAGACGCCGCTCTATGCCTATCTTCGTCAATATATCTCCGCTCCTAACACCGCAAAATTTCCCACACCCGCATTTAACATCCTAAACGGTGGAAAACACGCAAGCGGTAATATTGATTTTCAGGAAATTATGATTATACCGGCAACATCAAAAACTTTCAGTCAGGGACTTGAGATCGGTGCCGCTATTTACTCGGCACTCCAAGCTACATTAAAGGCGGCAAATTATACAACGCTTGTAGGTGATGAAGGCGGTTTTGCTCCTACCCTGCCCACCAACAAAGATGCGCTTCTTTTGGTAAAGGACGCCATTGCAAAAACGCCGTTTCAGTACGGGTTTGATGTTTTTTTCGGAATAGATGCTGCGGCAAATAGCTTTTATTCTGAGAAAAGATATTTGATAAAAGACAAAAAAACTGCGCTTACCGCTTCCGATTTAGTCAATTACTATGAAGAATTACATAGCGTGTTTCATCTTTTGTATCTTGAAGATCCGCTTTCCGAAGACAATTGGGACGGTTGGAAAGAAGCTTGCGCAAAGCTTTCAAAGACAATGATAATCGTGGGAGACGATCTTGTTTCAACCAATCCTTCCCGCCTGCAGGAAGCGATAAGTAAAAAGGCGGTAACGGCAATTATTGTTAAACCTAATCAAATAGGAACGGTAATAGAAGCACTTGCGGTTGTTGAAGTTGCAAAACAGGCAGGACTTAAAATAATTGTCTCGCACAGAAGCGGTGAAACAAACGATGATTTTATCGCGGATTTTGCGGTGGGAGTAGGCGCTGATTATGCAAAGTTCGGAGCTCCGGCGCGGGGCGAACGTGTCGCAAAATACAATAGGCTTTTGCAGATTGAGAAAGAGATGAGAACATAATGGGAAAACTAATCCTTGTTCGCCACGGGCAGTCGCAGTGGAACGCCAAAAATATTTGGACGGGGCTAACCGATATTCCCCTCTCAGAGAAAGGTCGAGAAGAGGCAAAACAAGCGGCAAAAAGTTTGCAAAATTTGCAAATAGACACCGCGTATACCTCTTCGCTTTCGCGGGCACAGGAAACTCTTGACATAATTCTTCAGAGTTTAGGAAAAAGCAATATTCCTGTTGTTAAAAACGCGGCACTCAACGAGCGGGATTACGGTGATTACACCGGCAAAAACAAACTTGAGATAAAAGAGCAAGTCGGAGATGAAGAATTTTTTAAAATCAGACGGGGATGGAATACTCCGATTCCGCATGGAGAAACCCTTAAAGATGTGTACGACAGGGTTGTTCCATATTTCGAGGAAGAAATCCTACCGAAATTAAAAAAAGGTGAAACTATTTTAGTCACCGCGCACGGCAACAGTCTTCGCGCTTTGATAAAATACCTCGAACACATTTCAGATGATGATATTGCCAAGGTAGAGATTGGAACCTGTGAAGTTCTAGTTTATAATATTGACGATAGCGGTAATGCTTCCAAACAAAACATTTAGCTTGACATAATAAGCTAAAGTTTATAAAATACCTCAACTGCCCCAAGGCTCATGAATAAGCAAACTACGCCGCATTGGGGTTATAAACTTCTTTCCGCAAATCAAATTAATTTTTATCATATTCTACTCCCGTCTATTGACATGAACATGCTGACCAAACTCCCCTATGTGCGAAATATAAGCAAAGCACACGACGGAAGTATTACGGTCGATGTATTTTCCGATGCAAATACAAGAATTGTTATTGAGGAACTTATTTCATTTTTCGAGCAAAAATCGCTTGAGTATATTGATACACCCAATTACTACTTTAATATCGAACTTCCTAAAAACCGCAAATTCAAAGAGTGGTCGCTGGCGTTTCTCGGGTGCCTTGCGGTATTTCTGACCAGTGACCGGCGATTTGAAACGCTACTCAATGCAAAATGGGAATTTATTAACTCAAAAGCAGGCGGTTTATTTATTTCCCCCTACACATTGCTCTTGAACAGCACTCACCCTAAAGTAATTCATCCTATTACCTTACCCAACTATGAAACACGACAAAAAATAGAACAGAAATCCGCGGTATTCGTTCGAAGAATGATAAAGCAGGTTAATGAGTCGCAGCCCGGTTTTGAGGGACTGGCTCTTGTTTCTTTGGTTGAGCGGGAGACTGCAGTTCCTGCAAAAAAAGTGGCACAGTTTATTAATGAGAAAGGCTTCGGAGTACAAAACCCCTCAAGTTCTCCTTTTTTCACGAAATAAAGCCTATATCCGGTATAAATAGCCTTGACAATGCTCAAAACCTATGATACGATCAGGCCTATAAGATTATGGCGACACGACAGAAAATTTCCCGTTCAAAAAGAGCACCCAAAAGCAAAAAAATTGACGCAAAGGGTATTATCAGACAAAATCTCCATAGCCTTTCAATAGGTCTTATTATCGTCGGCTTAATTCTTATCGGCTCATCCCTTCTGACCTATAAAAGCCTGAAGAGACAGCCCAAAATACTTCGAAAAGAAATTAGTACCGCCGCGCGCATTACTCCGACACCTACGCCCGTAACAAAAGAAGTAATATATACTGTCAAAGAAAATGACAGCATTGCGACTATCGGAAAAGCCGTTTGCAATGATGACCGCGCTTATCTTTATATTGCCGATCAAAATAATCTCTATCCTCCCTATACGCTTCAACCGGGAGACAAACTTTCGATCACCTGCCAGTAAACATCCTCTTTGTGTTATACTTAAGACCCGATGGACACTACTTCTAATCCGTTTGTTATTCACTTTCAAAAGAATGATCCTATACTTTTTGACGCGCTTGAAAAGATCGGAAATGTTGAAATACACATAGTAAAAGATTATTTTCAAAGGCTTTGCGATGCGATTATCAGTCAACAGCTCTCTACCAAAGTCGCCGACATTATATATGATCGTTTTATAAAGCTTTTTCCGGGTCAAAAAATTGATCCCTTATTTCTTTTGGCAATTCCCACAGAAACACTTCGGGAAATCGGCATTTCAGGAGGGAAAATAGCATATTTAAAAAACCTTGCGCAAAGAGTGACAGAGCGCTCTCTTCTTCTTGAAGATCTGGCCATTATGGAAGATGAGCTTGT
>DATIIG010000027.1:0-5112 GCA_035479835.1 Saccharimonadales bacterium (SeqCode)
AGCGCTTTTGCCAAAAGTTTTCCCAAATCCCGCCTTGTGGTGGTTTTCCAGCCTCACACCTACTCACGAACAAAATGCTTATTTGACGAGTTTGCCAAGGCATTCAGCAGGGCTCATACGGTGATTTTGACCGATATTTATGCATCTGCGCGTGAAGAGCCTGATCCAAGCGTAAATTCAAGGCAGCTGGGTGAGGTTATGAAAGGGCATACCTCTGAGGTTGTCTATTTGCCCGGGGCTTCGGATGTGGTAGAATATATGAACCAAAATAGCTTCGGAAAGGATACTATAGTAATTACTATGGGTGCAGGAGATATCTATAAAATAAGTGAAGAGTTGAAAGTGAAAAGTTAAAAGTTAGAGAAGTATGGAGAAGTTTATTATTACCGGTGGAAAAAAGTTACACGGAACGGCATCGGTTTCGGGTGCAAAAAATGTCGCGCTCAAAGCACTTGTTGCGGCGTGTTTAACCGATGAAGAGGTAATTATCGAAAATATACCCTTAATCAGCGATTTTTTTGTCATGGTAGATATTATCAATGATTTAGGCGGAGAAGTTTCTATCGATAATCATACGGCAAAAGTAAGCGTCAAGAAATTTAAAAAAAGCGAAATTTCGCTCGAACAGGGATCACATATCAGAACATCGGCAATGTTTCTCTCGCCTCTTCTTGCCCGAAATAAACACGCGAAAGTTCCCAATCCCGGCGGTTGCAGGCTTGGTGCGCGCCCGATTGACCGGACTATTGAAGGACTAGTGCAAATGGGAGCGGAAATTTCCTACAGCAGTGACGACGGATTTTTTCACGCAAAAACAGAGGGATTAAAAGGTGTTTCATACACATTTGATAAAAGTACCCATACCGGCACCGAAACGCTTCTTTTGGCAGCAGCATGTGCAAAAGGCACAACGCTTTTAAATAATGCCGCAGCAGAGCCGGAAATTGACGAGCTCATTGAGCTTTTAAACCAAATGGGCGCAAAAATAAAACGGATAGCGCCCCGAACTATTGAAATAACAGGTGTTTCAAAACTTCATGGTACAACATTTCGTATAGGTCCTGACAGAAATGAAGTCGTAACACTTGCAATCGCGGCTATTATGACAAAGGGTGAGGTATTTGTTAAAGACGCCGGCTCGCAAACACTTGATGTGTTTATTGCCATGCTTGAAGAAGCGGGAGCAGGTGTTGAGATAAAAAAAGAGGGGATCAGATTTTTTTATAAAGGTAGCCTTTTGCCCACAAAAGTTGAAACATCACCGTATCCCGGATTTATGACGGACTGGCAAGCACCTTGGACAGTTTTGATGACGCAAGCAGACGGTGTTTCGCAGGTGATAGAGCGCGTTTTTGAAAATAAATTCGGGTATGTTTCCGATCTTGAGAAAATGGGGGGGCGCATTGAGCCGTTTCAACCAAGCGTCGATGATCCGAAAGAATATTACAACTTTAATCTCGAAGACGACGAAAATTATGTTCACGCGGTCAATGTCTACGGCCCGACACCTTTGCATAATGCTGTGGTAAATATGACCGATATTAGGGCGGGAGCGGCGATTGTTTTGGCAGCTCTGGGGGCAAAGGGACAAAGCGTTATTCACAATATCAGACTGGTTGATCGGGGATACGAGCAGTTTGAAAAACGTTTGGCAGCTCTAGGAGCGGATATTGCCCGGGTGAAGGAGTAAATTATGCAAGCAGTCGTTCTGGCAGCAGGAAAATCGAGCAGGTTTTATCCGTACAGTAACTACGGCCACAAATCGTGCGTGACTCTTCTTGGTAAAACAATTCTTGAGCATACGCTTTTGAGTGTTAAAAAAGCGGGAATAACCGATGTGATTCTTGTTGTGCCGCCAAACGGGATAATTGAAAAACACATCGGTGATGGAAGTCATTTAGGTTTGAATATAGCCTACGTAATTCAAAAAGAGCCGCTGGGTGGAGGAAACGGACTTTTGCAATGCAAAGATTATATCCACGGAGATTTTTTTCTCTTAAATGCTTCGCGCGTTGATTTTGCGCAGTTTGCTCCTCTTTTACAAAAGAAAAAGAACGACAAAAACGACGCGGTGCTGCTTGGAAAAAAACAGGAGTATGTAGAAAACTTCGGCGCACTTTCAGTTGAAAAAGATCGCGTTACAGGTATTGTTGAAAAACCGACAGAAAAAAATGCATCAGATCTTCGGGTTGTGGGAATTTATTTATTCGGCAAAGAGTTTTTGCAAACGCTTTCGGATACACCGCCTGAACATTATCAGCTGGAAAAAGCAATTGATGCATTTGCAAAAACTCATATCATTTCTCTTGTTACGACAGACAAAGACATTGTTTCGCTCAAATATCCGTGGGATTTGCTCGAGGTGAAAAACTATTTACTCAAACAGGCAAAACCCTCGGTTTCAAAAAACGCCGAAATTGCAAAAAGCGCGGTTATTGAAAAAAATGTAATTATTGAAGATGGAGCGAAAATTATGGAAGGCGCTGTGGTAAAAGGCCCGGCATATATCGGCAAAAACGCGTTTGTGGGAAATAGGGCAATTGTCCGGGACGGGACTGTTACTGAAGAAAACACCGTTATTGGCGCAGGAATGGAAATAAAAAATTCGCTTTTGATGAGTCGCGCAACAACGCATTCCGGTTTTATCGGCGATTCAGTCATTGGCCAAAACTCCAAAATCGCGGCGTATTTCGTGAGCGGAAATGTTCGGCTTGACCGAACAGCAGTAAAAGTTGAAACACTAAACGGAAAGATCGACACTCACAGAAAATTCTTGGGAGTTTTAGTCGGCGATAATGTTGCTGTGGGGATCCGCGTATCAACTATGCCGGGTGTTGTTATCGGCAATAATGCGGTTATCGGTCCTTCGACAACGCTGATGAAAAATGTGGCGGATAACACGACGCTTTATACAAAAGTAAAAGAAGTAGTAGAGGAGCACAGATGAAACAAAAAGCGGTACTTTTTGACATTGACTATACGCTTTTTGACACGGGAGCGTTTAAGCAAACAGGACTCACGCAGTTCGGACTGTATGAGGAAGTTTTGGAAGTATTGCAAAGCCTGCAAAAAGACGCGGTGCTGGGAATTTTTTCGGAGGGAGACATTGCGTTTCAAGAACAAAAACTGCATAAAACCGATATCCATAGTCGTTTTCTCAAAGAGCATATGCATATCGTGACAAAAAAAACCGAAACTATTTCTGAAATACTTAAAAAGTATAAAGACTATTTTGTGTTTTTAGTGGATGATAAGCTCGAAATTTTGCATCTGGCAAAGCAAAAAATGCCCGCTCTTTTTACCATCTGGGTAAAACGGGGAATTTTTGCACAAAATCAAAAACCGATAAATGGTTTCAAAGCAGATGCTCAAGTTTCGAATTTGCGTGATATAATAACGATTATTGAAGGACAAAAATAATTATGTGCGGAATTTTCGGTTATGTCGGCAATAAGCAAGAGGCGGCGCGTGACGTTCTTGCGGGTCTGAAGCTTCTGGAATACAGAGGATATGATTCGTGGGGTATTGCGGTAAAGCGCGGCAAAAAACTTCTCGTTGATAAGCATACCGGTAAAATCGGTCAGGCACAAACGGATTTGCCACAGAGCACCTTGGGCATCGGGCACACGCGCTGGGCAACGCACGGTGGTGTAACGGTCGCAAATGCCCACCCGCATATTGACTGCAACAGCGAAGTCGCCGTTATCCATAACGGCATTATTGAAAACTTTTCACAGTTGAAAGAAGAGCTGATTAAAAAAGGACATGTGTTTGTTTCGGAGACAGATACCGAAGTCGCGGCACATCTTATCGAAGAATATCTCAAAAAAGAAGGGTTTACATCGGCAGTTCGGGACGCATTCAATGACTTGAAAGGATTAAATGCGATTGTTGTTGCATACGCGCCGTCAAGTGAGATTATCGCGGCAAAAAACGGTTCGCCGCTGGTTGTGGGAGTAGGGAATAATGAATTTTTTGTCGCGTCCGACGCCGCGGGAATTGTAAAGCATACCAAAAAAGTTGTGTTTCTTGAGGATAATCAAATGGCGGTTTTGGGAAAACAGCTCAAGCTTTTAACTCTCCCCACGGGTGAGGAAATAAAACCCGTTTTTCATACGCTTAACTGGAAATTTGAGGAAGCAACACTTGGAAACTACAAACATTTTCTTTTGAAAGAAATTAGCGAGCAGCCTCGTGTAGTTGAAAACATAGCTCTAAACTACTCCGGAGAAACAAAAAAACTTGCGGATCTTATTGATAAAGCATTCGGAACATTTATGCTCGGATGCGGAACGGCATCGTATGCCGCGCTTGCCGGAACATACTTTTTTTCCGCAATTGCAAAAAAGCATATTAACTTTACCATCGGCTCCGAGTTTAATTATCTTGAAGACTACGTAGCAAAAGGAACGCTGGTAATTCCGATTTCTCAAAGCGGAGAAACCATTGACGTTGTTGAACCGGTGGGACATGCCAAGCAAAAAGGAGCAACAATAGCCGCAATTGTGAATGTGTTGGGCTCCACGCTGTATCGACAGGCAGATTACGATATTATACTCGGAGCGGGTGTAGAAAAAGCAGTTGTGGGGACAAAAAGTTTTACCGCTATGGTTGCGATATTGCTTCTGACCGCCTATACGCTTGCCAACAAACAGGAAAAAGGGAGGCAGCTTCTTCATAAAGCCTCGCAAAATATTTCAGAAATTCTCAAAGACAATTATGTCGAAAAAATAAAAGAGCTGGCAGGAAAGCTTTCCAAAAAAGAGCATGTGTATGTTATCGGACGCGGGCTCTCATACGCGACGGCACTGGAAACCTCACTCAAAATTAAAGAAACATCTTATGTTCACGCTGAAGGATTTGCGGGAGGAGAGCTCAAACACGGAGTTATTTCTTTGATTGAAAAGGGGACGCCATGTATAGTTTTGGCGCCAAATGACGAGACATACGATGATGTCATTTCAAATGCGCAAGAGGTAAAAGCGCGGGGCGGGTTTATCATCGGTATCGGGCCGCGTAACAATGACGCGTTTGACTATTTTCTCCAGACAGCCGACATTGAGGAAGCCACAATGATTCCGCAGGTTGTGATTTCGCAGCTTTTAGCCTATA
>DATIIG010000028.1:0-7207 GCA_035479835.1 Saccharimonadales bacterium (SeqCode)
AATTGGCAAAAGGCGTCGAGCGGTTTTTCCAGTTCAGTCTGTATATAACAGTTTCCGCCGAAAGCATGGAAGATTTGGAGGATACCTCCAAGCGGCTGACAACAACGCTTTCATCAATTCTGCTTCTTGCCAAAACGGCAACGCTTCAAATGGACGACGGGTTTAAAACAACGCTGCCGCTTGGGCAAGACCGACTTTTTTTAACGCGCAACATGGATACCACGTCTCTTGCCTCAACGTTTCCCTTTACCTCGGCAACACTCACGCAAGACAAAGGCATTATGTATGGCGTTAATGAGCAAAACGGATCGCTTATTATTTTTGACCGGTTTTCGCTTGAAAACGCAAATGAAGTGGTTTTGGGAAAATCGGGCGCGGGAAAATCGTTTTTGATCAAACTTGAGGCGATGCGCCAATTTATGTTCGGCACCGAAGTTGTTATTATCGACCCTGAAGGAGAATATGAAGCGCTTGCAAAAACCTTAGGAGGAGAACACGTATCATTTTCTCCGTCAGACCCGATTAAAATAAATCCGTTTGATCTCTCAGGGCTGTATGAAGAAGGAGAAAATGAGCTGGGACTCAAGATTTTATCATTGCATGGACTCCTTCGAATTATTATGGGAGATTTGGACGCGGGGCATGATGCAATTTTAGATAGAGCGCTTGTTGAAACATATCGGCAAAAAGGCATTACGGCCGATCCCACAACACAGAAGCTTCCCCCTCCCCTTATGGAAGATTTATATAAAGTTTTGGTAGGATACGAGGATCCAAACGCGCGGGATTTGGCTTTCAGACTTGAGAAGTTTATCAAAGGCAGCTTAAACGGCATTTTTAACCAGCAATCAAATTTCGATATTACCAATCCGTTTACGGTTTTTTCCATAAAAGCGCTTGAGGAAGAACTTCGCCCCATCGCCATGCATATTATTCTTGATTTCGTCTGGACCAGGGTGAGAAAAACGCTAAAAAAGCGGCTTTTGATACTTGATGAGGCGTGGTACATTATGAAATACCAAGACAGCGCGTCGTTTGTGTACGGCGTCGCAAAGCGAGCGCGAAAATATTATCTTGCTCTGACAACCGCCACACAAGACGTTGAGGATTTTTTATCAACCGACTACGGCAAAGCGATTTTGTCAAACTCGTCTATTCAAATGCTTCTGAAACAAGGCGCATCGGAAGTTGATAAAATTGCTCAGGTATTTTATTTGTCGGAGGGAGAAAAAGAACTGCTGCTCTCAGCAGATGTTGGAGAGGGGTTGTTTTTCGCGGGGCAAAATCACGTTGCAATGAAAGTCATTGCAGCGCCATTTGAAAATACGCTGATTACGCCAAATCCGCAGGAACCACTCTCTATGCAGCACCCGCAAACTCCACCGCCTCAAACACCGCCGCAACCGGAAATGCCTCCCGTGCAACCGACGCCACCCGCGGCGCCAATGCAATCCGCTGCGCAACCCCAACCTGTTGAGCAACCTGCCTCGCCTGACGGCGGGCAAGGCGGGCCAATAGCGCAAGCGCCTCTTGAAACTATTCCCGCCCCGCCGGTTACGCCTACTGCTCCGGACGCAGCGCCTTTACCACCCGTACCTCCTGCGCAACAGCAGCCAAATGCTCCTTCTTTATTCGGCAATCCCCTTGCAAAAACGCAGTCTTCTTCACCGCAAAGCGTCCCGACGCAACCAACTGCGCCGCATTCATAATTAACGTATGGCAGAGCTACTTACTGCAACACAAATCACTCCTGCTATGCGTGATAACGCAACACGCTGGTATACCTTAACACGGATTTTTCCCGAGCTTACTATTTTACAAACACGACAACAATGGGACCTCTGGCAAAAAAACCACATCGCAGTTGAAACAAATATGTGGCGGTTTAAAGAGATCTATGATATGTGGTATCTTACATCCCACCATATTTCAGCAGAGCAAAAACCAGCACATCTACCGATTGTTGACCCAAGAATCAATACCGGCACGGGCACGCTTGCGACACTGGCAGTGGGTCTTGGCGGGGGCCTTGCGGGTCAAGGAATATATCGGCACGTCGTTAACAAAAAGCTTCCCCCACCCCCCGATCTTACAGATTACACATTACACAGTGCAAAACGTGCGGTCGCCCAAAGTTGGATTGACGGCAAAGTTCGATTTGGAGAACATGATGTCCTGATGTCAGAGAAAGAAGTATTTGAGAAATGGCTCAAAGACAATAAAGAAAAAAACGCCAATAGCAAACGTGCGCAAGCATATAAAGACAGCGAGCAATTCAAAGAAGATCGCATAACTCGTCTCATCGTGCGGCGCGACAGCCAAATCACCGATCTGGCAAACCAAGAGAAAGGAAAAGTCTATAGCAATCCCCAGCAGGATCCAATATATCTTCAACTGAATCGAGACGCGTTGGTCTATGCCCAAAAAATTATTGACGAAGCAAAGCAATATCCGCGCATGTACAAACAAATGGGCATTACGGCAAAGGACCAAAAAATAAGAAATCAACAAATTTTGCAATACTCCCGTGGCATATTTCTGGCACAGTTTGCAAGGGATTGTCCCGTAAAAGCAGCCGCTTATGCGCCTCTTGATGAGAATTTAGCGGTGCAGCGAAAAATTCTCAGAAAAGAAATAAAACCGGAAGACGCACAAAAAGCAACAATTACTGCAAAACTTGAATTTCCCCCAGTTGAAAAACCCGCTGTTGAAACGGCCGCCCATGTTGCCGCAGCCGCTCAACAAAAAACTCTTCAGACGCCTCTGTCTACACCGCCTGGACCAGCTACTGCTACGCCTCCTACTCAACCGCCACAACCCATAAGCGCTCCTGCGCCAACGCCCGCGCGCCCCCCATCACAGACACCCAGCGCGTCGACACGAACGACTCCGGCACCATCTTATATTCCAAAAATTACTACCAGGTCGTTCTCTTCGTTTTTTTACCGCCCTCCTGCACCACAAAGCGCAACTGCTGCTCAAGCAGCTACCGTCAGGGTCTCTCAATCCCCGTCAGTATCGCACACAATCCCCAATCCAAGAAGTAAAAGCGCAAACGCTGCGGCGCCGGTAAACAAAGCAATTTCTCAAGCGCTTGGGATGCTTGAGACGGCGCTTGGTCCCCAGTTTAAAATATTTCTTCTTATTGTAGTCGGAATACTTATTGTTCTTATCCTTATCGCAATCTGGCTGACCGGCGGATTTGGCCTACCGCCTACCACCGGTCACCCGGCGGCAAATCTTCCTATTCCCGGTTTGGAAACGATTACCAAATCCGGCCCGGACCATGTAGAAAACGGCGAAAATATCACATATAAAATCAACTTCTCCTACACGGGCAGTCTGGATGTACTTGTTTCAGATCCCATTCCCGACAATACCGAATTTGTCAGCGCGGATCCCGACTGTGGCGACAATTGCAAACCGGGCACTCACGCTGTCTCCTGGCGTTTAAATGATTTGAAAAGTAAAGTACCAAATGGGCAATATAATTTTACGCTTGTGGTTCACCCGACCAAAGATGATATTATCGTTACCAATAAAGTTATCGCAACAGCGGCAAGCAGCGGTTTTTTCACCGGCGGCAATGGCTGTCCGACACAAGAACAACTTTCCGCGAATGCTGCCAGTCCTCAAACGTGTCAATATCTTAATCCAAACATTGATATTCACGATACGAGTTTTTCAGATACGCAAGCGCAACAATATATTTCTTTATACCAATCGCAAAGCGGCCTCTCGCCTTCTGAGTTTCAATCACGGGTTCAAACTATTATTGCCACAGCAAAAGAGGTGGGAATTAACCCAGTTATTCCTCTGGGATATTGGAGAACAGAGTCCAGGTTCCAAAATGGTTTTGGATGTCCAACCGTTCCGGGGGACTTTCAATCACAGCTTAATTGCATACTGGGCGGTCCGGCAAGTGCACAATTTTCAGATAAAACCGGAGCCGTAGGAACCCGTTGCGCCAGAGACGGCGCGGGGTCGGCAGCATGTCAAGAGGAGCAAGGCATTCGAAGCGGTAATGCGGAAATTTATTCATCGATTCCTATCGGCATTCCTATTCAAAAATTCGACGACCTTGCTGAGACAATCGGCTCCCGTGCTCCGAATTTATCAGAGTATAACTGCAAAAAATATGGCACAGACTGCAGCGTGGGACCAAACCAAAATTGCACGCATACTTATAATCAGCTCGTTGAGACTGCGGAAGCGGTCGGCGCATGCAAGGCAACAGCATCTCCCGTTAACGCAGGCGGGCTTGCCGCGTGCACATTCTCAAGAGGCGGAGCATCCGCTCCTTACCAAAGCCCAAAACTGTTAGGTTATTTTCAGGAAGTTTCACAAAAAACAGGCTTTCCTGCAGCACTTCTTGCAGCACTTGTCAAAATCGAATCAACCACAGGAACATATTCGATTTCAACGTATACCGATGATGATATAACAAAAATGGAACAAGCCGCAGCATCATCAACGCTTATCGACAATATCGATGCAACAATTGACGGAACAAAAGCGCTTTGTCCAACAAGTGTATCCGGAGCGCTGGGGCTATCGCAAATAGAACCTCCAAACAATTTTATAAGTGCGAATGAAAAAAGCCCAAATAGAACCTTTGATTTAAGAGGTGCATATGATGGTGTTGCCGTTCAAAATGGAGCAAATCTTATTGGCAAAAACGCAGATCAATTGTCTATTCAAGATTACTGTACTCCCAAAACAAATCTTATGCTGGCTGTTGGATTTATTCTCGGGAAATTGCATGAAACAGGACTTGGTGATGGGAAAAGTTATGGCGACGGCAAAACATGGGATCCAAACTGGAATACGAACAAGTCTATTATCGATCAGGTCGCAACGAGATTCTATGGCGGCCTCACTTATAATCTTGGCGGTGGAACATATAGCTATGGCGATGATTTGTATAATGGATTGAATAATTGTCCAGTAAAATAATTTTATGAAAAAACTATTACTTTTTATTACCACCCTTAGTATTCTTGCAAGCTTGTTTATCGCAAAAGCAAAAGCGCAATCGGATGTGATAACGCAAAATCCGGTAACCATTATCGGTGACTCGCTTAGCGTCGGGGCAACTCCATACTACAAAACGTTTCTTTCCAATATTACTCCTCCTGTTGATGCCAAAGAAAGTCAACCATGGTCATGGGGAATAAACGAGCTTCGCACCATTTCGCAAAACGGACAACTTGCGCCGATACTGGTATTTGAATTCGGAACGAATAACTCAGCGCTTAAAACAAGCGACTTGCAAGACGTTTTTTCCCTTGCCAAAGACAGTAAGGTAATTTTTGTAAACATTTATGATAGCGCTGACCCGACCCGCGTTAATAATGTCAATCCTGTTCTTCAAAGCGCGCAAAGTTTTGGCGCAACCGTTGTTGACTGGAACGGCTTGGCATCACAGCACCCGGAGTGGTTTGGCGCAGACGGCGTACATCCAAATGCAACCCCGGAGGGTTATAAAGAATACGCAAGGCTTATTGCGCAAGCGGTTGCCGGAACGTTTTCTCCTCCGCCAACCACAGCGGTAAATGCTCCTTCAGACACAAGCGGCTCAACTTCCTATCAAACTTTAAGTAACCTCGTAACAACGCGCGTCGGCGACCCGCCGCTTGGCACCGATTGTCCCATTCCCAACGGCGTTGTAACATGTGGGAGTAAATTTACTCCAATAAGCGGATGCGGACATTGCGGCGTAGGCTATCCGCCGGCAGCGCTTCAGGCATTTTGTAATTATCCGGAAATTGATTACGCGATGGATATTGGGGGGTCTGATTTTCAGGATATTATTCTGCCAAAAGTTAATAACCACGTGATTAAATGGTCGTTTCAAAAAGAAACGAAAGGAGCTACCGAGCAAATTCAATACTATACTGGTGTCGATCAGGAGAATGACGACAAATACATTATCAGTTTTCACCATACAGCAATCGGAAGTGGAGCGATTGGTGATCACCTGTCCGGTGAGGTGGGCGCAAAAATTTGCGGAAACGGGTGTAATGAGCGACATGTACATGTTGAGCTAACTCAAACAACCCCAACAGGCCCTAAGTATCTTGATGCGCCGCTTTACTTCTGCAACGCAAATAGCGGTGTTGCCGCGGTAAATCCCGTGACGACAACAACCGGCGCCGACTCTTTGAAGAAAAGAGTTCAAACGGAGTTTGGAATTATCATGAACGGATTTGATCAAAAACATTTGCAATGGGCATATGATAAATTAAAAGATGTTTCGGGCACCAAGTTTTTGACCTTGATTCACGGCACCGCTCCTGATGTACCGGTAGTTATAGGAGGCAGGTCTTATGACAAAGCTGATCCGTATTCCCAGCAGGAGGGATGTACGACAAAAAATCCCGACTTAGCAGTTGCGACAAACAGTACCGAAAACATTAAGCTTGCGTATAACTTTCCCGGTGATTCAAACGGAGAAATATTCAAAATTACGCTTATGCATGAACTGGGACACATGATACAACTATGCCCGACATTTGCCGACTCGCATTACCTCGAACATGAGCGAATTCGCCAAGACGAGAAAGAAGTAACGTACTACGCTCACAATGCAGGTGTTACATCCTCAGGTTGTCCCACAAGCAATGTTTCCATGAGAAACGAGGACTACGCCGAAATGGTAGCATATTATCTTAACCCTGCTTCATCAACAAAAGACGTATGCGGCAATGGCAGACAAGCTAATCCGTACTGGGAAGATGGTCACCCGCAGCATAAAGCGCTTGTTAATCAAATACTTGGTGATTATCCATAAAGTTTCTATAATACATATATGCAAAAAAGATTAATTATCATTCTTTCAATTCTTATTGTTTTTTTAGGAATACTTCTTTGGTATCTTCAGGAAAAACGGCCGCAAGGTAACCAAGCGGCGCAAAAAAGCATTGCGTCACTAACCCATACCGTAATTGGTAAAACAACAGCAGGGGAAATTGAAAAGAGGCCAAGCGTGATTAAAAAAGAGTCGCTTGGCAATAATCAGACAAAATATTTTCTTGATCGAAACAAAAATTTACCTTATGATGAGATTACTACTAAGGATAATGTGGTAGTATTGGAGCGAGATATCGTACCTGAAAATCCAAGCGATGCAGGATACACAACAGTTTCCGACTTTCTAAGAGATTTTGGAACTCCTGATAAGATTATTCGCGGTTCAAAAAAATAT
>DATIIG010000029.1:0-3749 GCA_035479835.1 Saccharimonadales bacterium (SeqCode)
CCGCAATAAATTTCAAATAGATTTTATTCCATATTGACATTGATCCATAGATTGGCAATACTAAATATAGTATGGCACTTGTACAAGCTGTGGAACAACCAGGACATCTGCCGGTTGCCGAGAAAACTCCTCTCGCAGAAAAACCTTCCGCCCTGCAAGCAAAAGATGTAAGAAGGATTGCTCTTTCCCCCACTCAAGAACAGTTGAAACAACTTGCTTCTGCTCGGGCAAAAGAAAGAGCACAATCTCAAGACACCGAATATACGGGCGGCTACGAAAAAAAAGACAGAGATTGGGCGCGAAGATTGACCAAAAGATTTGAAAGCGCATTTGCAGCTCATGAAAGTTTAAAGGAAGACGCAGCAAATGCCAGAGGAGCAGCGCGCTGGGGAGATGAAGATGAGTATCATCGTTGGCAGCAGCTCAAAGGTCAGCGTGAGCAAGCCGGCGAAAAAGTAAATTTTTTAGCGGAGCCATTCCGTCAAGCGGGACTAGCGCTTGATCAAAGTCAAATTCCTCCTACCCTTGTTGAAAAAGCGCAAACGCGCATCTCCGAAACTGCTCATGCCGCCGGTGAGGCATTGACAAAACCGATGAAGGAGACGCAAGCAAGAGCTGCAGGAGTTGTTGAAAATGTTCGCTCAGGCATAGAACATGCTCATGCACGGGCTGACGCGGCGCGTACTGAAATTACTTTATCAATTGGGCAAAGAATTCTTTCGCTCAAAAATGCAAAAGAGGGGTTACTTAGCAGACTCTCTCATGCAAGAGCTAGTTTGGGAAGCGCGGTAGGCGAAGGGTTGACACAAAAGAGACAGGAAATTTCAGATCTAATGGATTCTGCCCGGGTGCAAAAAGATGAAGCGAGCCAAAAAGCTGTCTCATCAATACGAGGATTGTTCGCGCGGGCAAAAGAAAGGGTAAGCGAAAAATTCGCGCCACTTATTGAGTTAAAAAATAAGGATAAGGAGTTAATTCGCACAAAAGCTACCGCTGCAGCAGAACAAGTAGCTAGAGCTGTTGAAGCAAATTCTGCGCTTGTGGGAGAAATTTATTTAGGTGTATCGCAACAGGCATCGGAGAAGGTGTCTGCGGCTCTTGGCTACTCAAAAGATGGTTTTGATAGGCTGCGTGAAGTCGGCGGAGATGTAGTAAATGAATTTAATGAAAGGGTAAGAACGCCAGTTGCACAAGAGTTTAAGAAAAGAAAAGAGATGTGGGGACTTCGCGTTAACTCTGCAAGAGCACGTCTCAATAGAATGGCTGAGATATACGGAGATGCCACACAACCGATGTTTGCTGTAGGAAAAGATGCTATTGCAGGAGTAACATCATTCGCGGAAAATGTAGGAGAGTTAAAAACAAAAGGTACTAAGGCAGCCGGTGAGTTTATTAGAGCCGGAAGAGAACGGGTAGGAAAAACCTATGAAACGGTATCAGATTTTGTTATAACACGCGCTGTTGAAGCATGGTCAACAGCCGAAGGATTAACGCACTCGGATATTGCCGCTCGCGCAACGCTTTTGAGAGCCCGGCTTGCAAATATTTCTCAAGTTGCCAGACAAGCAGGATTAAGAGCGGAAGAGGCGATAGTATTTGGAATAGCAGTTGGCGAAGTCGGCGTAGAAAAGGCAGTAGCAGCTTTGCCCGAATCGAAAAAAGGAAAATTAATTTTGGCCGGCGGTTTGGTTGCGGGGGGTCTTGCAACACTCGCAGTTACCCATCCTGATGTTTTCCATCAAATGAATGAAATGCTTGCGCAAATAGGTCAAGGGCATTTCCCAGGAAGCGCAGACGCCGCGTCTTCTGCAGCCCCGCACATTAGTGCGGTACCCGGAGCAGAGCATATCGGCAACGTTCCGGGCGTAGAAACTATACCGCCAGTTACCCCTATACCGGGCGCTGAAGCGCTTCCTCACGTCGGTTCATTTTCCGATTTTCTTACTCACGCGACGACCATACAGTCGGGAGACACAGTTTGGGATATTGTAAAAGGGCAAGCGGCCCAAGTAGGACAAATGTGGACCAATGATAATGGCGTTAATAAAGGCGATGTCGCAGCCGGAATTGTAAGTAAATTTATGGAAGCATCAGGCCAAAACCCAACCCTCATGCACCCGGGCGATGTTTTCTCCATTGCAAATCTTCATCTACAGCCGGATCAACTATCTGTCTTGGAAAGAACCCTTAATACAACAAATGCCCAGCAGTATCTAACAGACGTTATGCCGACATTTGAACAAGTAGTAACAGGTGGGTGATTGTTATGAATAACCAAATTGATGATTCATTATTGCCGGTAACTGCTCTTTCGGATCTTACTACTATATTGAAAGATAAAGGACTTTCATCGGGAGAGATTGCCGAAATGCTTTTGAAAATCATAACGGAAGTTGAAATGGAACTGGTTGAAGAACTCATGGAAACCTTACCTGAAGAAAAAAAACAAATACTTCAACAGTGTGTTGATCAAAATAAAACTCCTGCGGAAACAGCAGAAGCACTTGATTTGGATGAGCAGCATATGCAGGAAATCGAAATGAGAAAATTTACTGAAATTGTCCAAAAACTCGTTCCCTCAATAAATCTTGAATAAGTAACAAACTTGACAAGAAACGCCAAATACGACACTATAATAGTGTATGCGTTTTTCTGCCCTCATCCGCGGGTTTCTCTTTTTTATTCTTTGTTCCTTAGTGTTTGTCGCTCCCGCGTTTGCACAGTCACAGACCCCGATTCAATCGGGGCAGACGTATCAAAATTACCAAACAAATTCTTATGCTACTCCCAATAACGATCCTGATGTTCCCAATAATCTTCATACCTATTCACAAAATATTGTTATCGAGATGCTCTCTGCGGTTGCGTGTCAACTCGGCGGCGTCGACCCCAGCGGTCCCGGGCAGAAATGTCTGGGATATGACCAAAAAACCAACAAAATCGGATTTGTAGAAAATGGCGGCGGCGCGCTTGGCGTCATGGATCATTTAATCGCGATGACATTCACCCCGCCAATTCACACAAGTGATTATCTCAGCTACCTCTCACACAATTTCGGTCTGGCAAAACCCGCGTATGCCGCTCCCGCGACCGGACTTGGTTTTTCAAGTCTGACTCCCTTGGTACCCATGTGGACTGCGTCTCGAAATATTGTGTATCTGGTCTTTGTGTTTGCCTTTATTTTAATCGGGCTGGGAATTATGTTTCGCATAAAAATAGACCCCCGAACGGTTATGAGTATTCAAAATCAAATCCCCCGTATTATTGTGGCGCTACTTTTGGTCACATTTTCACTGGCTATTGCCGGATTTCTTATTGACATTATGTATGTGAGTATTTATCTGGTGTATGGACTTTTTCAGGGTGCCGTACAAACGGCCGCACCGCAAGCACTGCAGGGAATTTCTCCGATTACGCTTCAGGGACAGAGCCTTCCCGGCGTATATGCACACATGGGTAGCCCAACTGTTTTTAGCATGGCAAACAATGTCGCGCTTTCATTCAAAGATAATGTCCAGTCGTTTTTGGGAGTTGACGGATGCCCAAATGTGCAGGAATGTGTAAAAAATGTTTTTAACCCTCTCAAAGTGGGGTGGGATATTTTCGGCAAAGGAAATGACCATAGCGTTGCGAATTATATTATTGATTTCATAAGCTACGGCACTGGCTTTGGAACATTTTTAAGAATTATGACAGTTCCAAATGCGGTTAACGAAGCTACGCCGGGCATCTCCTCACTTGTCAGTGCA
>DATIIG010000030.1:0-2826 GCA_035479835.1 Saccharimonadales bacterium (SeqCode)
TGAAAGTACTATTCTAATATCCACAGTACTCAGTTATCGTTCGCGGAATTGGAGGATTTTGCCTTTCAGCTCCTCGGGTAAATCAGGTGAAGCCTCTGCTATTTCTGCAACCATTTCGGCAACCGGTTCACTTTCCAGTTCCAGCTTCCTCTGAGCAAAATCTGTTTCTCTTTCCTGTACAAACCGCCTTGCAATTTCTTGAGGGTTAAAGTTTATGCCCGGTTGTATATAATCACCATTATGACTTTCCAAATCCCATACGCCGGTTACATTTTTCCACGCTTTTGCAAGTTTTTGCATCATAATAAATGTTGACTCCATATATGCATGGTCAAATGCGGATAAATTTTCCAAAGAGCGGGAATTTTTATCGACGGTAAGATTATCTCCCTTGAGCTCTGCGCAACGTACCGCAAAAACGCTGTCAATTTCGCCCGCAACCCAGACTGATATTCCCTCACTGGTTACAATGTCAAGCACAAGAGCGTCTTGCGGATCATAACTGAGACCTAAATCCTCACGATGTATATCGCCGGTAATGCCCATTGCGCTAAGGCCTATCGGTTTATCCAAAAGCTTGGCTTTTGTTTGCAGGCGTTGATCTGCCTTCAGCTGAGCATAGAAACTTTGTATATTCTCAAGCGGTGTAACTTTTTGCGCAACCATAAGTTCACATTATATAGACAAAATCGGCAAATGCAATACGGTTAGTCCGCCAATTTCCCTCTCGCAATTTGGGTTTGGTCTGGTATAATGCTCTTCCTATGAACGGCAAAACTGTGTTTATTATACCCGGCTTTAAGCATACGCCCAAAAACAGAGCTTACAAAAAGATAGCAAAAATGCTCAAAGACGAGGGCTACTCCCCGGTTTTGGTCACCATTCCCTGGAAGCATTCTACGCTTTCGCAAAACGCGGACTATTTTCTCAAACAATATAAAAAAATAAAAACACGCAAGAAATATATTTTGGGATTTTCATTCGGCGCGATGATCGCCTTTGTTGCCTCAACAAAAGTCAGCTCCTCGGGAGTAATTCTCTGCTCGCTATCTCCCTATTTTAAGGAAGACGGATTTCTCACGTTCGGTTGTAAATCCGTTGCCAAGCGGTCAAAAGCAAAACAGGTGCATATGCTCTACGGAACGCATGAGGCAAAATCGCTGATCAAGCGCGTTCGGGAAGCGTACGAGTACATTCCGTCAAGTCAAAAACACCTTGTGCCGATTCGGATGACCGAGCATAATATCGGCGACAAACGATATCTTCATACCATTGCCCGCGTTGCAAAACTGCTCAATTAGCCCCTTGACACGGCATTTTCTTTTGTTTAATACTTATACAAGTGAGGGATTTTGCAAAAGCAAATGTGAGTTGGTGGGACGAGGTTACGCCCGTCCACTCAAACTCCAAACTCTACGATTTAGCCGGTTTCAAAAAAGGAAAAAGCAGTCTGCAGTCAATTGAAGCCGAAGAACTCGGAAATGTAAAAGGAAAAAGCTTACTTCATTTAATGTGTCATTTCGGCATGGACAGTCTTTCATTTGCCAGAAACGGCGCCAAAGTCACCGGCGTTGATTTTTCGCCCAGAGCAATTGAACTTGGGAAAAAATTAAGCAGCGACCTGGATATACCCGCGCAGTTTGTCTGTAGCGATGTTTATAAACTGCCCCGCGTTCTTGATAAAAAATTTGATATAGTTTTTGCATCGTACGGCGTTTTATGCTGGTTGCCCGATATAGAAAAGTTTGCTCACATTGTCAGCTCATATCTTAAAAAAGGCGGCATATTTTATATGGCAGAACTACATCCGTTTTGCAGTATTTTGAGCTCTGATTTTAAAATCTATTATAAATATTTTGATAAAGGACCATATCTTGACGATTCGACCGGAACGTATACCGACTGGTCGGCGCCGGTGAAAGGAAAAACGTACGAATGGAGTTACACGATCGGTGATGTAATTAATGCGCTGATCAAACAAGGTTTGAAAATTGAATTTGTGCACGAGTTTCCCTTCTCGATGTATGATCAGTTCCCCGGCTTTATGCGCAAAAACAAAAAAGGACAATACGTTTTGAAAAATAAAAAAATCCAAATTCCGCTCCTTTTTTCTCTCAAAGCGAGGAAATAGCCCGTTTCTTAAAGACTGGGGCTTGACAAAACTTTCTTTTTCTGCAAATACTAGATGTGATGGCAAAGAAAAAACGCACACGCGTAAAACGACATACAACCACACGATCCTCGCGAAGCGGCAATAGACGATGGTTTCTTTTCTTTCTTCTTCCGGTTCTGGTCATCGGCGTTGTCGGAGTTTTTTATAATCCCAAAACCGCATCGGTTCTGGGCGCATCAACCGTTGCTTTTCGTCAGGGGGATACTTCCTGGAATGCTATTCCGGGTGCGGCAGCATATAATATTTATTACAAAGCGGCGGCTGATAGAGCATTTATTCATTCCGTTCCCCGACTTCCCGCCTCAATTACAAGCTATACGATCGGATACCTGAAAAAAGGCGTACAGTATCAATACATCGTGACTGCTCTTGACTCATCGGGAAAAGAATTCTGGTCATCGGGAGTAAAATGGATGACCAACTACCGCTAATTAGTGGTTAACGGGAAAAAGCACAGTTCCTGAAGCATCATTTTTCTCCAAATATTCATTAAAACGATCTTTATGTTCAGCCATAAATTCTTCTCTTGTTCCGTATGTCGCAATAGAATAAATGCCATTTCCCTCAAGTGCCATAATTTTCATTGACGCGAATGCGCCAGCAGTTAAAGCGGCAAGTTTTATGTCATGCGTTTTGCTATATATGGCAATGAA
>DATIIG010000031.1:0-3442 GCA_035479835.1 Saccharimonadales bacterium (SeqCode)
GGAATGGTTGCGAAATTAAAGTTTTTTACCGTGTAACTTTTGTTGGGGGCAACTTCCTGCTTCTGGTTTTTAAACTCTGATAACCGCGAAACCACATCTGGCGTTGCGATCAGCACTGTATCATCTTTGATAATTTTTCTGATATCGTCGGGCGAATCATGGTCAGGATGCGCGTGGGTGATGAAAACTAGATCCGCTTTCTCTAAGTTTGTAGCATGCAAATCGAACGGGTCAACGTAGTAAATTTTGTTACCGGTTTTTATATCGGTAAAGAAAAAACTTGCGTGTCCAAGCCATGAAATATCGGAAAGTGTTTCCATACAAAAAGAATATACGCTGTTTGTTTATTACTTGCAAGAAGTTTGTAAGCGGCTAATATAAATTTGCGCGGCGGGATCGTTGTTTTGTGAGAGAATAACGGAAAGATTGTGCAGAGCCGGACAAAATGTTGGACTCACAGCAAGAATTTTTTGATACGTTTCTGCTTCTTGTTTTTGCCAGCCGACAACGTTAAAGAAATGTGCAAACTCCAGAAGGCTTTGAAAATTTGCGTTTGGCACAGCGTATGTATCATTTGTAATTTTAAACTTTTGAATCAGGTTTTTGTTTTGGTCGTTTCCTTTGGCGAGAATAACAACCGTGTCATCAAGATACACAATACTCCAATCTTTGTTTTGCACAATTGTTTTTAAAAATTTCTCTGCCCATGGTGTCTGGTCGGTGTGAGCAAAAAATATGGTGTTGAAATGATACTGCCCGTCCGTTTTTGCAAACAGCTTTTCGTCCTCCTGCATGGGAATATATGTATTTTGGAAAAAGCGTGCAGGAAACGCCTCGGGTCTGCCGTCAACAAAGGTTTTTGTTTTTGGATAGAAGCGATACTCAAGATAGCTGCCGATGTCAAAGTTATTAAATAATGGACCTTTAAGATTATGCGCCAGATAAAAATCCGCTCCTCTTTCCGCGCCTTTTGTAACTCCAAATCCGAAACCTTTTATCTCAAGGGTTTTGACAATCTGCCATGTAAAAACAACTGCAAACAGGAAACTTCCGATGAGCATGATTTGTCCGCGGCGTTTTGTATGCAATATTTTTTCAAAAACTATTGAAAGACTTTTTGCAGCGGGAATAAACGTCGCAAAAACGAAAATAGGAAAATTTCGGATAGCGAGAGCGGCAAAACCGGTAAAAAATATCGCAAGTAGCCAGTCAACAAGTTTTGTTTGTTTTCGGGTCAAAAGCAAACCGATAAAAAGCAAAAGAGTTGAAAGCGCGAAGAAAATCATTGACACGGATGGCGTTTGAAAATATTGCCAGAGAAAAACGATATTTTGATTTTCCTCAACGGTATATCCGTAATTTTGAAAAACATGAAACGGGTAGAGCGCTCCGTTTATGAAGCTTGGATTAATCATCGTTGCACAACAAGAAAGCACAAGAACAATAAGCAAAGACCTCACATTATGTTTCGAGATAAAAGTATTAATGAAAAATAAAAAGATTAGCGCGATGCCAAGAGGAAAATATATATGCATGTTTACCCAAACAAGTTCCAAAAGAGGCAAAAGGAAAATTAAGCGTGTCGGTTTTTGCATGTTTTTATACAAAATAACAACAAACAAAGAAGTCAGTAGGAAACTGAAAATTTCCGGGCGAAGTTCCGTTCGCTCAAACAAAACCGGCAGATAAAAAAATGAAACGGCAGCAAGTGCAAAAATATTTCGTTTCTTAAAGTTAAAGAAGAACACAAGCGCAAACGCGGCAAGAGCCGCAAGCGTTGTTACCAAAAGCAAAATATTCAAACCGACAAGCTTGGTAATTTCAGAAAATATAACTTCAGACAACCAGTGCGTGTTGATAAACGGGAAGTTCGGATAGGTGTAGGTAAATAAATTTACTTTCGGAACCGCGTGCGTTTGTAAAATTATATTACCGGTTAAAAGATGGCGTCCAAGATCCTGAGAAAACGATGTGATCGGATGAAAAAATCCGACAAAACAAAGTGCAAAAACAAAAAAGGACAAAAGGAGTTTAGATAGTTTCATTTCTTGGGCGGTATTGCAGTGCCTCGGCGATATGGTTTGGCGAAATGCTGCTGGCTTGTTCCAAATCCGCAATCGTTCGGGCAAGTTTTATTGTCCGGTGATACGAGCGCGCGGATAAATTCATTTTTAAAACCGCCTGGCGAAGGAGCGCCGAACACTCACTTGAAAGTGCGCAAAACTCTTTCATGTCTTTTGAGGTCATTTCCGCATTCGATAAAATCTTTACGCCTTTCTTTTTTGCAAATCGGCGAGTTTGCATATCCCGTGCTTTTTGGACGCGTTTTTGAATACTAGAAGAGCTTTCGGTTTTTGCAATTTCCTCACCGGTCAATTTTTCAATTTTTACCGCCGGTACATCAAGATGAATATCAATTCTGTCCAGAAGCGGTCCCGAGACCCGTTTTTGATATCTGCTAATTTGCGAAGCGCTGCAGCGGCACGTATGGAGGGGATCGCCGAAATATCCGCAGGGACATGGATTTTGCGCGGCAACCAACATAAACTTTGCAGGAAATGTTATCCTTCCTTGGCTTCTCGAAATCGTTACATAGTTATCTTCCATGGGTTGGCGCAAAACTTCCAAAACCTGTCGCGGAAATTCAGGAAACTCGTCAAGAAACAAAACACCGCGATGCGCAAGTGAAATTTCACCCGGTCTTGGAGTTGCGCCGCCACCGATCAGTCCGATGTGAGACGTAGTGTGGTGCGGATTTCGAAACGGGCGCTTGAGAACCAGCGACTCTTTTCCCAAAAGTCCTGAGATGCTATAAATTTTTGTCACCTCAAGCATTTCATCAAGCGTAAGTTTTGGCAAAATTGAGGGAAGCGTTCGGGCAATTAATGTTTTACCCGCCCCGGGGGGACCTTTGAGCAAAATATTATGACTTCCCGCTGCCGCAATTTCCATGGCGCGTTTTGCTTTCTCCTGACCTTTGATGTCTGACATGTCAAAATCAAAAATGCTTTTGAGAAGGGAGTTGGTAATTGCGGTGTGTTTTTGCTCTTGTATCGGCTGCTGGCCGCTTAAATGATAAAAAAGCGAAAGGAGGGTCGCAACGGGAAAAATGTGAACGCTTTTTATAATCGCCGCTTCTTTTGCGTTCACCGCGGGCAAAAATACATTTTTTAATTTTTTCTCTTTTGCCAGAAGAACCTGGGGTAAAACGCCGTTGGTATGTCGAAGCCGCCCATCAAGAGAGAGCTCGCCTAAAAATAAACTACTCGAAATATCGGCTTTTAACTGCTGACTGGCAAGAAGAATTCCCAGAGCAATCGGCAAATCATAACTTGGTCCTTCTTTTGGCAAATCGGCAGGTGCGAGATTAACCGTTATTCGTTTTGCGGGAAACTCGGCGCCGGAGTTTTTGATAGCAGATCTTACCCGCTCTTTTGCTTCC
>DATIIG010000032.1:0-7182 GCA_035479835.1 Saccharimonadales bacterium (SeqCode)
CAACAACTGGACGGCGGGGTGGGGAATTGCGCCAAGTGTTGCGTTTTTCCGCAAAGAAGCGCAGGACCAGAAAATATTTATCGCAACTGAGGGGACATTCGGAATGTTGCCGGAAGCGCTTGAGCTGTATCTTGTGCAAAACCCAAACATTACCATAAAAGGTTACTGGCCGTTTGGAGAAACAATTCCTGAGGATATGTTGATGTATGCAAAGAAAATGCCTTCATATTTTGTGGTGTTTCAGAAGGAAAATCTGAAAAAAGTGAAAAATTATCCTCTGACTCTCATCTTTAAAGTAAAAGACGCGAAAAGTCCATACTATTATTACGTGTATCAGATCATGCCGCCGGGTAAGAAAATATGATCAGGAGACTCCTTTCAAATTTTTCACTGCCTGTTCTTGTTGTCATTCTGTCTCTTCCGGTTATTCTTCCGTATTTTCACAAAGGCTATTTTCCGACTCACGACGGCGAGTGGGCGGTTGTGCGGCTTTCTGATATGTTTCGTCAGCTTCGGGATTTTCAAATTCCCCCGCGTTACAGCGGTAATTTAAATTTCGGATACGGATATCCGTTGTTTAATTTTACGTATCCGTTTCCCTACTTTCTGGGAGTGTTGCTGCATGTTCTGCATTTAAATTTTATAACCGGCATTAAATTTCTTTTTGCCATAAGTGTTCCTTTGTCCGGAGTTTTTATGTATTTTGCGTCGAAGAATTTATGGAAAAACAGTTTAGCCGGTTTTGTTTCAGCACTACTCTATGTATATCTGCCGTATCGCATGGTGGATTTGTACGCGAGAGGTTCAATCGGCGAATCGCTTTCTTTTATTTTCTTTCCGCTTTTATTTTATATGTGTTTGAAAGTGCTCCAAAATCCCCGAAAAAAACCTTTTGTTGTTATTGCGGCCTTGTCATTTGCCGCACTTATTTTGACGCATAACATCATGGCAACGCTGTTTACCCCGCTACTTCTTATCTTTATCACCCTTTTGTGTTTCGGCAAAAACAAAAACACGTATTATCCGTTTAACATCATTCTTATGGCAGGGCTGGGGCTGTCCACGTTTTTCTGGCTTCCCGCGATTTTGGAGAAACATAATATCTTGCTTTCTGTCGTGCCGATTGCGGATAGAAATTTGTATTTTGTAAAACCGTTACAGATAATTGCTCCCGCGTGGGGGTACGGCGTGCCGGATAAAGCAGGAGGGTTTTCATATCAGCTCGGTTTCCCGCAGCTTTTGGTTTTGGTTCTGACTTTTTGTCTGGTCATTTACAATTATTGGTTTGCCAAAGCAAAAGAAAAAGTGAGGGAGCATTTTAGATTTGCCGCAGTATTTAGCATCGCGGTTTTGGTTATGATTTTTATGTTGTTTTCTCCCTCGGCGATGCTCTGGAAACTTCCGCTTCTTTCTGAAATTAATTATCCGTGGACGCTTTTGGCGCCTCTTGGCTTTCTTGCCAGTCTTCTTGCAGGATATGTCGTTCTGCAAAGCAGAATACTAAGTTATATCAGTCTGGTTTTGGCAATCGGGGCAATTATTGTTTTTCTTCCCTACGCCAAACCGCAATATTACACATATCATGATGACAGTTATTACGCCACCAATGACGCGACAACTACGTCTTCATCGGAGCTGATGCCGCTCTGGGTAAAGCAAAAGCCGTTGCAAAGACCTGTAGAGAAAGTGGAAGTTGTGAAAGGCCAGGCTGATGTTTCAAATCTTGTTTACAATTCTAAAAAAGCAATATTTATGGTCAGCGCAAAAACAAATTCGGTAGTTCGCCTGAATACTATTTATTATCCGGGCTGGAACGCCACACTCGATTCACAAAGTGTTAGTACACGTCATGACAATCCGCGCGGTGTCATGGACATTTCCGTTCCGTCCGGAACTCATGTTGTCAATTTCTCCTTCACCGAAACCCCGCTTCGTTTGATCGCAGATATTATCTCAATAATTACACTGCTCGGGCTTTTAGTATATTGGAAGTTTTATAACCCATCAGGTAGAAGCTAAGTAATTTCGTTTTATCTGCGTGTTGGAGCAATAAATCTGCTTAATAGTTTATCAGTCTTCTTTAACTTACCAAGGCGATAATCGCTCTCCGGGTCGGTAGTTGCAGTTCTACTAACTGCTGCGATTTCCTCGTGTAGCGCTGCGAGTACAACGCTCTCATCATACGTAGGATATTTTTCTGGGTCATGTTTCCTTGCAGCGTAGGCCTGTGAACCTTTTGTTGTGTCAATACTTACTTCAATTCTTGATTTAATTTCTCTTTGCGATAAGTCGTCGGATAATTCTGCGACATCTTCAGCAAGTTTTCGGGCGTTTTCAAGAGCAAGTTTTCGTTGAGTGGACGGAGCAAGTAACCATGCCTCATCGTGCGTTTGATTGCGAAGAGCGTGTATGGCATCCGCTACTTCGAAATATCGGTTGTTTTGCCAAACTTCTCCCCCGGGGCTTTCAAGCCGGAAAACCTCATCGTAAGGGAATACCATAGAATTATATCCAATCAATCTTTTTAGATCTCCTGATGTGCTGTCGTTCATTGAGTGTTGAAAGAGCGTTACGTGTAGTCCACCCGTTATCCAAAGTCCATCAGGGTACTGCACAACGTCAATACCGGGAGCAAATCTCTGTGTCAATGGCGCATCGAGGGATCTCCTTTCACATGCATCCTCGACAAGCCGTCTTGTTTCAGGAGAAACAAAAGCTGTTACACCGGGCACTTTACTCCAATCAACGTTCTTTCGAGTATCGCCTTCTGTCCAGGTAGGAGAATACCTATGTTCTGCGGCTTCTTTTAAATGTGCTATTTCTCTTGCGACAATAGTTGTTAAAAGATCACCTTGTCTAACTCCTTGATCTTTTGCAAGTGAGCGAATATCGGTGTTAACATCAGCGGGAAGCGCAAGCCGTTTTCGAACTAACCCTAAGTCACCTTCTTTGTGCGGTAGTGGCATACTTTACGGCGAATATACTACGACGGCATATAAAATGTCAAGCTCTGTTTTTGTTAGTTTTCATTTGCTGTATAATACAGTTGATGAGACTTCTGCAGAGATATTGGGGGCTGCTTCTGGTTCTTCTGCTTTCTGTATTTGCAATACTTCCGCTCTTTACGCCCGGATTTTTCCCAATGCATGATGACACGCAGGTGGCGCGCGTTTTTGAAATGGGAAAAATGCTGAGGGTTGGAATGTTTCCGGTGCGATGGGTTCCGGATTTGGGATACGGCTACGGGTATCCGATTTTTAATTTCTACGGACCGCTTGCGTACTACGTGGGCGGCTTGTTTGTCGTTTTGGGATTTGACGCGCTGATTGCGACAAAAATTATGATGATAACCGGCATTTTGTTTGCGGGTGTTACCATGTATTTTCTTGCAAAGGAGTTTTGGGGAGAAGCAGGAGGAGTTTTGTCCGGCGCGTTTTATATGTACGCGCCGTATCACGCGCTTGATATTTATGTACGGGGAGATGTGGGAGAATTCTGGGCATACGCGTTTATCCCTTTGGCGTTTCTTGGTTTGTACAAAGTTTATAAAAATAATTCGTGGAAGTGGACTATGGTTGGCGCAATCGGTTATGCGGGCGTTATTGTTTCTCATAATTTAACCGCGATGATGGTGACACCGTTTTTGCTGGCGTTTTTTGTAATTTTGGTCGCATTTTCAAAAAAGAAGCTTCAATCTGCCCATTTTCTTGCGCATATTTTCTTTTTGGGACTTATTTTATCCGCGTTTTATTGGCTCCCTGCACTTTCAGAAATGAGTAAGACCAATGTGTTGTCGCAAGTGGGCGGAGGAGCGAATTTCCGCGATCATTTTGTCTGCGTGCAGCAGTTGTGGGATAGTCCGTGGGGTTTCGGCGGCTCGGCGCCGGGGTGTGTAAATGACGGCTTATCATTTAGAATCGGTAAGCAACACATTATTTTTGCACTTGTGAGCGTAATTCTTGCAGCCTTTTGGTTTGGTAAAAACAAAAAAAATAAAAAAAGTTTACTGCCTTTTGTTTTTTCAATTACCGGCGCGATTGTTGCGGTTTTGTTTACGCTTGAGTACTCCAAACCCGTCTGGGAGATGATTTCAACCATGGCGTTTTTTCAGTATCCGTGGCGATTTTTGCTAATGGTCGTTTTTTTCCTCTCGTTTGCCATAGGCGGCGTAGCATTTTACATCAAAGCATTTATAAGAGAGGAAAAGTATATTCTGGCAGTTTGTTTGGGCGTTATCATTGCTTTGATTTCAATAAATCTTAAATTATTTGCTCCGAAAACCATAGATAATAAAACCGCGTCGGATTATATCAGCTCTTATCAGCTCAAATGGGTTACATCAAAAATTTCCGATGAATATTTGCCCAAAAACTTTAAAAAGCCGAAAGATGCTTCTGCGGTGTTTGCCGGTAGTCCTTCTGCGCCTTCTCAAACTTCTATTGAAATCATCTCAAACTGGGCAAGTATTGCTGGCATATTCATACTTATTCTTGGTATAATCAGGACTACAGCACTGCATGAAAAAATCAAGCGTTGAAATCACCATCCCTGCCTATAACGAAGAAGCGGAGCTTGCCAAGCACGTTACCATTTTGGCCGATTTTTGCGCCAAGAACCTCAAAAACTATGATTGGCTGATAACAATAGCCGACAATGCTTCGGAGGATAATACGCCGATTATCGCAAGCCAGCTCGCTCTCAAAAACCCGCATATCAAGCATTTCCGGCTTGAGCAAAAAGGCCGCGGACGCGCGATAAAGCGTGTATGGAGCCGGTCAAAAGCAAATTTTTGCGTGTATATGGATGTAGATTTATCAACGGATTTAACGCATTTGCCCAAAATCTTAAAAGCGCTTGAGAGCGGATATGATATCGCAATCGGATCCCGTCTTGCGCCGGGCGCAAAAGTTGAGGGACGGTCAGCTCTGCGGGAAATTACCTCGCGGGCGCTAAATTTTGTTTTTATATCACTTTTTTTTCAAACGCATTTTAGTGATGCGCAGTGCGGATTTAAAGGTGTTACCAGAAAAGTTGTTGAAGAGCTTATTCCGCATGTGTTGGATAACGGATGGTTTTTTGACGGAGAGCTTTTGATACTGGCGGAAAAAGCGGGATACAAAATTTATGAAGAACCGGTACATTGGGTTGATAATCCGGGTTCAACGGTAAGGCTTTTATCGACAATTTCGGGTGATATCGGAGTTATGATGCGGCTTCTTCGGTCAAAACCCTGGAAAAAAATTAAAAAAACATAATGGAAGAGCTCGATATCCAAACAATCGGCAGGCGCTCCGTCAAAAGTGTTGGCGCGGTCATCTCCCGGCAATTTATTCTCTACGCGATTTCTTTTGCGACATCGTTGGTTCTGATCACTTTTTTAAGCCCGAAAGATTTGGGAATTTATGCAGTGGTCGTGGCGATGCAAAGCATCATCAGTTTTTTTACGGATTTCGGGTTGGGAGCTGCTTTGGTTCAGAGCAAAAACCCGCTTACCAACGACGATTTAAAAACTACGTTTACACTACAGACGATAATTACCTTTGCGATTTTTGTGGTGGTTCTCATTTTGTCAGGACCGATTGCCGGGTTTTTTAAACTCGACGCGGCAGGGGTGCGGCTTCTTCTTGCATTCGTTTTTACTATTTTTCTATCCTCATTTAAAATAATTCCCTCGATACTTCTGGAGCGGGCAATTAAGTTTGAAAAACTTGTTATTCCGCACATTGCCGAAGCGGTTATTTATAATGCAGTTTTAATAGTTCTTGTTTTGCAGGGACTTAGACTTGACGCATATTTCTGGGCGGTGCTTTTGGCGGGAATCGGCGGAATTCCGTTTTATTATTTTATCTCGTTTTGGAAAATTTCTTTCGGCATCAAGCGCAGCTCAATTCACCACTTGCATTACGGTGTGCAGTTTCAGGCAAAAAATATACTCGCGACAGTAAAAGATGATTTGCTGACCGTCATGCTTGCAAAATTTCTGCCGTTTGCTTCTCTTGGTTACATCAATACCGCGCAGGGATTCGCGTTTTATCCGTTCCGTTTTGTCACAGACAGCGTGACCAAAGTTACCTTTTCAACCTACGCGCGCATCCAAGGACATGAAGGACATACCAGAACCGCAATTGAAAAATCGTTGTTTTTTGTAAGCGGTATCATGTTTCCCCTCATGCTCGGGCTTATTCTCACGGGCCCGTATTTTATCCATTTTATCCCCAAATGGCATGCAAAATGGGAACCTGCTATAGTGTCTTTAGTATTCTTTTCGCTCAATGCCATGGTGTCATCGCTTTCAAATGTGCTTATCAATGTACTTGACGCGTCGGGGAAAGTAAAAACAACGCTTCAGCTTATGGTTGTATGGACATTTTTGACGTGGTTTTTAACGCTTGCACTGATCAAAGTCTACGGATATAACGGCGTGGCAATCGCTTCATTTATCGTGACACTCACAATTGTATTTACCGTATATTTGGTCAAAAAAATAGTCAAATTCGATTTTTTCAAATCAATTTATAAACCGACGATTAGTAGCTTGGTGATGGTTGCGGTAACAGTGAGTTTGACAAAACTTTTTGTTTCAAATATTCCTACACTTATTGTTACAATTATTATTGCAGGGCTGGTTTATGCCGGCTCGCTGTATTTATTATCCGGTAAAGAACTGAAAGAAGATTTTCGATTCATTTTTCCAAAAGTATGAAAAAAATAAAACTCACTGCAGTAGTCAGCGCGTATAACGCGGAAAAAAAACTTGCAAAATGTCTGAACAGCTTAAAATTTTGTGACGAGTTGATCGTTGTCCATAACTCCTCAACCGATAATACCGAAAGCGTTGCAAAAAAATATACTGATAGCATTTTTACACGTCCTAACAATCCGATGCTCAACGTCAACAAAAACTTCGGCATTACAAAAGCGAGCGGAGAATGGGTTTTGTATCTTGATGATGATGAGCAGGTAACGCCTGAGTTAGCAAAGGAAATCAAAGAAATAACTTCCCAAAAAGACGCGGCAGACGGATATTTAATTCCGCGAAAAAATATCATTTTCGGCAAATGGATAGAACACACGGGTTGGTATCCTGATTATCAGCTGCGACTGTTTAAAAAAGGAAAAGGAAAATTTGCGGAAATTCATGTTCACGAACTCGTCAGCATTGACGGTTTGGTTGGAAAGCTT
>DATIIG010000033.1:0-4183 GCA_035479835.1 Saccharimonadales bacterium (SeqCode)
AAAATCGGCGTGATGTTTGGCAATCCGGAGACAACCACGGGGGGCATGGCGCTGAAGTTTTATTCATCGGTTCGAATGGATATTCGAAAAATTGAAACCATCAAAGAAGGGGACAAAGCAATCGGTTCCCGCCATCGCGTAAAAGTTGTCAAAAATAAAGTTTCTTCGCCTTTTCGCATTGCGGAATTTGATGTGTTCGGGACCGGAATATCGCGGGAAGGCGGAATTGTTGATGTTGCCGTTGAAATGGGAATTATCAACAAGTCCGGCGCGTTTTACCGCTACAAAGACGAAATGCTCGGACAGGGCAAAGCCGCAACTATGGAAAAATTGAAGGAAGATGATAAGCTGCAAAAAGAAATTGTCGGTGTCATCATGCAGCAAAGTAAAACCGGCGCCACGCCGGTTGCCGTGGGTATAGAAGAAGCCTCGGAATAGGTTGTGGAAGAGTTTGAAAAATATTTTAACAAGGCACTGCGATTTCTCTCCTATCGTCCGCGCAGCGAAAAAGAAATAAGGGATAACCTCAAGTTTAAAAGTAGAAAAAGTAGAAAAAAAGCAGACGAAGTAGACGAGGTAATTATTGACCGGATTATTAATCAGCTTAAAGAACTCAAGTTTGTTGATGATGAGCAGTTTACACGCTGGTGGATAGAGCAGCGAAGCGAGTTTCGCCCCAAAAGCATGCGCATTATCAAAATGGAGCTTAAGCAAAAAGGAATTGATCAAGACACGATTGTGCAGGTACTGCAAAATCCGGAATTTAAAGTTCAGAATGATTTAGACAAAGCAAAGAGTTTGGTTCAAAAGCAGCTAAGAAAATATGAGAGGTTCGAACCTCTCGAAAGAAAACAAAAACTTGCACAGTATTTGGGAAGACGCGGGTTTGATTGGGAAACGATTAAGCAAGCTGTTGATCCCGTTAGAAATGAAACAGAAGATGAAAGTTTGGGATCGTGAGTTATTTCTAACGGGATTGACGAAGTTTTGCCAAAAGGAGTATAATACAGACAGAAGACTAAGAATATGATCGTGTTTAGCCTTTTTACCAAAAGCTATCAAACCGCGCACTAATCCCCGACCGGTCGGGGCTTCTTAGTTTCTTCATATATCTATGGCACAAAATCAGGATTTATTAACACTTGAGAAAAAACTGCTTGAGCGGGAAGAAAAGCTTTTGTCGGAGCGCGAAGAAGTTGACCGCGAAAAAGAGGCGCTTGAGAAAAAGAAAAAAGAATACGAGGAAAAACTCCAGAAAGCTTCCCATTTGACCGCGGATGAAGCAAAAGAAAAACTCCTTGAAGAAGTAGAAAAAAATCAGGCGCAGGTAATTGCCCGGCTTATCCGAGAAAAAGAAGAAGAAGCACGAAAATCGTCTGAGGACAAAGCGCGGGAAATTCTGGTAGACAGCATGCGCCACGGAGCGATCAACTACATTGCCGAATACACCGTTTCAGTTGTCAAAATTCCGGATGAGGAAATGAAGGGGCGCATTATCGGCAAAGAAGGACGAAATATTCGGGCATTTGAGCAGGCAACGGGCGTTGATGTTGATTTGGACGAAGAGGGAGTTATCAGGCTTTCTTCATTTGATCAGGTGCGGCGCGAAGTTGCCCGCAGAGCTTTGGAACTTCTGATCAAAGACACGCGCATTCAGCCCTTTCGGATAGAAGAAATTGTTAATCAGACAAAAGCGGAAGTTGAGAAAATCATGCTGGCAGAGGGTGAACAGCTCGCGCATGAAGTCGGCGTTTTTAACTTACCCACAGATCTTCTCAAAATTTTAGGTCGTTTTAAATTCCGCACATCATACGGACAAAATCTGGTTGTTCATACGCTTGAAGAAACAAAAATCGGCATTCACATCGCGCAGGAAATCGGAGCGGATGACAATGTGGTTCGGCTTGGGTGTCTCTTTCATGATATCGGAAAAGTTGTTGAGGGAGAGGGAAGTCACGTCAAACTCGGAGTGGAGCTTTTGAAACGCTTTCAAATTCCACAACCGATTGTTGATTGTGTCGCGCAGCATCATGAAGATACGCCCTTTACTTCCGTTGAGTCGGTGATTGTGGCAATTGCCGATAAAATTTCGGGCGCTCGTCCGGGTGCACGCTACGAAGACGTTGAGCAGTACGCAAAACGCTTGTCCGATATGGAAGAAATTGCCAAACGCTACGAAGGCGTTGAGGACGCGTATGCGTTTGAAGCAGGGAGAGAACTCAGAGTTATTATAAATCCGGGAAAACTTGATGACGCGGCAACAACAATCATCGCGCAAAAAATAAGAGAAGAAGTAAGTAAAGCTCTTGCAGTGCCGGGAGAAGTAAAAGTCACGGCAATTCGAGAATTTCGCGCAACCGCCTCCGAATTTTCTTCATAAAAAACTTTCAAACCTCACATTGACCCTGTTTTATATATTTGACAGTAATTGACAACGTATCGATTACATTGTATTTTTGATCTAATCAAAATATTTGCCCGGATGGAGGTGAAAATTACTTGACAAAAAAAGATCTCATTGAAGTCGTCGCAAAAAAAGCAAACCTTACCAACAAAGCGGCAAGAGACTCTGTTCAGGCAATGCTCAACGCCATCCGCGATTCACTCAAACGGGGAGAAAAAGTCGTGATAACGGGATTTGGAACATTCAGTATCAGAAAACGCGTCGAGCGAGTCGGCAGAAATCCCAAAACCGGCGAGAAAATCACCATTGCGGCAAGAAAAGCGCCCGGATTTACACCGGGAAAGACGCTCAAAAAAGTCGTAAAATAGCTTTGAATAAGGCCAAAAGCCGTTGCATTCGATTGACAGGGAGTTTTTTGCTATAATCAGACTGCTATGACAATTCGGCTTCGCACGGCATTTTTTATCGGCCTTATTCTTCTGGTGACCTGGTTTCTTTACATCGAGCGTGCGATTTTGACACCGTTTGTGGTGGCCGCGATATTTGCCTATATTTTAAGCCCGATTGTTAACTTCTTCTCGCAAAAAATAAAACTTCCCCGAACCCTTTCCGTTTTTATCGTTTATTTTCTGATTATGGGGCTTGTGGTTGTTTTGGCAACGATTTTGACACAACAAGTTTTTCACGAGTCTCAGGAGCTAAAAAACTACAGCGATAATATTGTTCGCGCCACGCGCCAGCAGGTAGATACGCTGCCTGATTTTGCCCGCCCCACGGCAAATGAACTGATTGTGTCTTTGAATAAATCAAAAATCTTATCTCCCGCGTGGTTTATCGCGATTTTTCCCCAGGCGATATCGCGCATTATCAGTTTTTTGATATTTCTTTTTTCGACATTTTATTTTCTCAAAGAAGGCAGAAATATTTTTGACAAACTTTTACTTTTTGTCCCCAATGACTACAAAATCGAGTTTGATATTCTGACGCGCAAAATTAACAGCGTTTTGGGAGGGTATCTTCGCGGACAGTTTTTTCTTATCATTTTTGTTTCGGCAATTTTGTTTGTGGCATTGTCAGTTTTAGGCATCCGGTTTGCTTTAATCATCGCGATTTTTTCGGGATTTGCGGAAATCGTGCCGATTGTCGGGCCGTTTGCGGCAGGTGCCGTCGCGTCCATGGTAGCGTTTGCGACAGGATCAAATAATTTTTCTCTCACTCCCGTGCAAAGTGTTATCGCGGTTGCGATTATTTATTTTGCCCTACGTCAAATTGAGGATTATTTTGTTGCCCCGCATATCATGGGAAAAATCACGCGCATTCATCCCTTTATTATTTTCTTCGCGGTTTTGGCCGGAGGGCATTTGATGGGAGTTTTGGGGCTTATTCTGGCAGTGCCGGTGGCCGGTATCATTCGAATTCTTCTTGAGTATTGTTTGGATAAAGTAAATCAGCGTTCGCATCCCGCACATCATCCTCACCAATAAAAAAACCCGGGAAGAGAGTAAGCCGGATTCTGTTTACCCCGATTAAATCGGGGTTCGTCGCAATCTATCTCAGTTGTGATATTAAGTCACTACTGTCTCGCCTATTGGCGGATGCCCTTTGTTTGGTAGCTCCTGTAAAGAATATCAACGCTACCGTTCCAAGGTTGCAGCGGGTAGGATTATCCGTTTCACTTCCACTCGTCTCTGTTACTCTCAAATTCTGTCAATTCAGAATTTGTTCCAAACTCCACATGTGGATAAAGAGTTTGGACACCAGCTGTTGCCAGTCAGAGCT
>DATIIG010000034.1:0-3595 GCA_035479835.1 Saccharimonadales bacterium (SeqCode)
CTTATGATTGTAAAAAATGACGGAACAAGTCTTTACGCAACGCGCGATTTGGCAACAGATAAGTTTCGTCTGGAAACCTACGGCCGTGATGTGGTGATCATCAATGAAGTCGGCATTGAGCAGTCGCTGTATTTCAAGCAGCTCTATGAAGTTGAAAAAATGCTCGGGTGGTTTAAAGATGGGCAAAGAATTCATATCGGGCACGGACACTACCGATTTAAAGAAGGGAAAATGTCAACCAGAAAAGGAAACGTCATTTGGCTCGAGGATATAATCGATGAAGCAATAAAAAGAGCATATGGGATTTCTGCAGGCGGAAGTCGTGGCAAGATTGGTTTAGAAAGGCCTTTTTCTAAACATCCTGAAGCTTCAGAGAGATTATTGAATATTAAGCCGCGTCCCTTGAATGAGGTTGAAAAAAACTTAGCCGATATTGCAAATGATGTGGCAATCGGTGCTCTTAAATGGAATGATCTCAAGCGAAATTACTCGCAGGATATTGTTTTTGACTGGGATGATATTTTGAATATGCAAGGGAATTCGGGACCATATCTTCAATACACGTTCGCTCGCACACAAAGTGTGCTGGGGAAATGGAGAGTTGAGAATGGAGAGTTGAGAGTTGAAAACTTTGATTTTCACGATGATTTCACACCCGAAATTGAGGAAGAAATTTTGCTTAGAACTCTAATAAAATTTGACGACGTTTTGCAGAGTTCGAGTACAAATTTTGCCCCGAATATCCTGTGCTTATATCTGTTTGATTTGAGCCAGAAATACAATCTCTTTTATCAAAAACATGCGATCTTAAACAGTAAAACGGAAAGTTTCCGACTGGCCCTTACTTTTGCCGTCGGAAAGACACTTAAAGAAGGTTTAAAACTCCTCGGTATCTCCGCCCCGGAGAAAATGTAACCGCATCAGACTTTCGCCAAAAAGATAAACTTGATTTCTCAAGCCGTTGTGCTAGAATTCGTTACTATGTCGATCAGAGAAGCGGATATTCAAGCAATAGTTGCGGGTACCAGAGACCATGGTGAGATTAAGGTACCTTTTAATGCTTCGGAAGAACAAGCTATATTAAGAGATGTTGCCATGCCGTTTCTGCATCCATTTCTGAAGCGACTTGAAACTGATCCCAATCTTGTTGAAGACGGGTTTAGTAGCGTAAAAGATCAATATGCAAAACGTCTGGTTGATGAGCGTGAAGTAATAAGAGAATTATCAGGAGTTAGAGCATCGGCAGCATATGTAATATATGAAATTAGCCAGCCGCTTCGGATAGTAGATGGACTTTTGGAGAGAGAAGAAAACCCAATGGCCGTAATTTGGGGTGAGATCGGACTAGGCGCATGGCAATGTGCCGGAACGTTAATCAGCGCCGAAGATGCTATTTATCTTGGCTCAAGAGATGCAGCAGCCAGACAAGCTGCATTACACAACGAAAAACCGAATGCTTCAAGAGCAAAACGGTTTCAAAAATATGCGGAAATTCTTATACAGGAGCAAAAAGCCGGAGTAGAACTACCCGGCTTGGGTGTAATGCAATGGCATTTTACCCAAGGGGTAGCAGAAAGCAATGGGTTTCATCCGGACGGAAACATTTATTTTGATTCTGATATACATAGACTGCCCCACGCAAACGTGGTGGGACAACTACTTGCAATGGAAGTGTATAAAAGAGTGTATCCAAAATTCCAACCGTTTCCTAGACCATCAGTGTAAATCTCCGGCGAAAGTAATCCGCAATAATCACTTCTTTTACCTTTTGATATAGTTATTTGGTTTTTCCTCTCTTGGCAGCGGGAAGTTTGCGTGCTACAATGATGACCACCTATGAACTACCAAAGAACAGTCCTTGCCAATGGTCTTCGCGTGCTCACCATCCCCATGCCATCATTTGAAAGCGCCACAGTTCTGGTCATGGTCGGCGCGGGCAGCCGCTACGAAAACAAAAAAAACACCGGAATCTCGCATTTTTTTGAACACATGGCATTCAAAGGAACCAAAACGCGGCCTTCGGCGCTTGATATTTCAAGTCTCATCGACGGAATCGGCGGAGAATTCAACGCATTCACGGGCAAAGAAACCACAGGATTTTATATCAAATCACTTGCCTCGCACGTCAATCTGACGATGGATGTTTTGTCCGATATGCTCCAAAACAGTCTCCTTGACCCGCAGGAAATTGACAAAGAGCGGGGAGTGATTATTGAGGAAATTAACATGTACGAGGATATGCCTACCCGAAAAATCGGCGATATTTATGAAGAACTTTTGTACGGCGATACGCCTATGGGGTGGGATATCGGCGGAGAAAAAGACGTGATACGCTCGGTAACGCGGGATGATTTTGAGAGCTATTTGCATAGTTTGTACAGCGCGGATAATATTACGGTCGTTGTTGCCGGAGGAGTTACCAACAAGCAAGGGCTTGATTTGGCGCAGAAATACTTCGGGAACATGAAGCGCTTTGATACACTAAAATATGAGAAAGTTATAGAAAATCAGAAAAAGCCGGCGGTATTTCTCAAACACAAAAAAACAGAACAGGTGCACGTGGCTTTGGGGGTTCGGACAACAGAGCTTAATCACCCCGACCGATATCCGCTGTGGGTTTTATCAAGTATTTTGGGCGGGGGAATGAGCTCGCGACTTTTTACCGAAGTCCGGGAAAAGAGAGGTTTGGCATATTACATCAGAACGCACTCGGATCATTACGAAGACGTGGGAAGTTTGGTCACCATGGCGGGAATTGATGTAAAACGGGCAACAGATGCGATTAAAGTTATTATCGAGCAGTACCGCAAAATCGGCAATGAAGATGGCATTACGACAGAAGAGCTGAAAAAAGCAAAGGAATATGTAAAAGGGCATTTGGTTTTGGAACTTGAGGACAGCAGATCGGTCGCGGGACACTATGCAAGCAGCGAACTTTTGGAAAAGGCTATTGACAATCCGGATGAAATATTGAAAAAATTAGATGCGGTCACAAAAGAGGAAGTGGAGGACGCGGCCAAAAAATATCTGACCCGGCCGCTTAATCTGGCAGTGATCGGAAATTTTGAAGACAAAGCGCAGTTTGAGAGTTTGTTAGCAAACAGCAAATAGCGTATAGCAAATGGCCTATGGCAGAAGGAACCATAAGCAATACGCCATAAGCAATAAGCAAAATAATTATGGAACGATCAATTGTTTTAGTAAAACCGGATGGAGTACAGCGGGGTTTAGTCGGAGAAGTCATTCACCGCTTTGAGCGAAAAGGTTTGCGCCTCGCCGGTGTTAAAATGATTTCTCTGTCCGACGCGCTTTTGGACGAGTGGTACGCGCATCACAAAGACAAGCCGTTTTTTCCGGGTTTAAAATCGTACATGAAATCATATCCGGTTGTGGCGATGGTATGGGAAGGGCTTGACGCCGTTACTGCAATCCGAAAAATGATCGGTATCACAAAAGCCCGTGATGCGGAGCCGGGGACTATTCGCGGAGATTTCGCGATGAGTCAGCAATATAATCTCATTCACGCATCGGAAACCGCGGAGATCGCGAAAAAAGAAGAAGAGCTGATGTTCTCAAAAGAGGAAATTTTCAACTG
>DATIIG010000035.1:0-6122 GCA_035479835.1 Saccharimonadales bacterium (SeqCode)
AAAACCGCATGCATACTCCCATTCTTCTTCTTACCGCAAAAGGACAAATAAGCGACAAAGTTGAGGGACTTGACGCCGGTGCTGATGACTATCTGGTAAAACCTTTTGCATTTGAAGAACTTTTGGCCCGTGTCAAAGCGCTTCTTCGAAGACCCGCGGCAATAGCAAAAACTTCCGTTTTGAAAGTATCCGACCTTACGCTTGATAGCGTAACGTATCAGGTAAAAAGGGCGGGAAAACGAATTCTGCTTTCGCAGAAAGAATTTATGCTCCTTGAGTATTTGCTTCGCCATAAAGATAAAGTTATCGCTAAAAATCAGATTATTAATCATGTGTGGGATTACGACGCGAATATTTTACCCAATACCGTTGAGGTATATATTAAACATTTACGAAGTAAAATAGATGCGCCGTTTAAAAAAAACTTGGTGCATACGATCCGCGGATTTGGATATATGATTGGAGAAGATAGATAATGTTTGCATCCGCGCGCCTGAAGTTAACGGTCTGGTATCTGCTTATCAGCATGAGTATCAGTATACTTTTTAGTATTGTTATTTACCGCGGCGCGACAATGGAGGTTGAGCGGAGTCTTCGCGCGCAGCGTGTTCGGCTGTATCGGGAAACGCATCCGTTTAATGTATTTCCGGCTCCTCCCCCTGATCCTCAGCTGCTTGCCGAAACACAAGAGCGTATTGCCATAACGCTTCTATTTGTAAATGTCGGAATTCTCATACTTGCAGGAGGTGCTGGGTATTTTCTGGCAGGAAGAACACTGCAACCGATTCAAATAATGGTTGATCAACAAAACCAGTTTATTACCGATGCCTCGCATGAACTCCGAACGCCCTTAACATCACTTCGATCCGAAATCGAAGTAAATCTTCGCGATAAAACCATGACCACTCGTGATGCGAGAAAGCTACTCTTGAGCAATCTTGAAGAAGTTATGCGACTCCAACAGCTTTCCGATACGCTTTTGGAACTTTCTCAAACGTCTTCGCCTGCGCTTTCTTTTGCACCCGTTTCACTTTCCTCAATCATCGATGAAGCAATTGACATTATCACTCCCCTTGCAAAAAAGAAATACATTCATATCCAAAAAAACAGTATAAACTATAAAGTTTTGGGAGAAAAACAAAGTCTTGTTCAGCTTTTTGTAATTCTTCTTGATAACGCCGTAAAATACAGCAGGAAAAAAACGACAGTAACAATTAGTGTAAACGCAGAGGGTCATACGCTTATTATTTCGGTGCAAGACCGGGGAATAGGAATTGAAAAAAAAGATATTGCCCGCGTTTTTGAGCGGTTTTACCGCGCGGACAGCTCGCGAACCAGCGAACATGTACCGGGCTACGGTTTGGGGCTGGCAATCGGCAAAAAAATTGTTGAAACGCACAAAGGTTCTCTCACAGTTATGAGCAAAAAAAACATAGGAACAACGTTTACCGTAACGCTTCAGAAATCAACATAAGTTTTCAGCAATTTTTCAGATTTTCTTTTTATAGTATAAAGTAAGAAATCATGCTATTCTTTTAATATGCCCACATTTATTACTCGCGCAAAACATACACTTTTTAAAACCCGTCGAAGAACTATTTTTAGTATTGTTTTTGTGGGTATTGTTGTGTTGATCGGATGGAAACTACTGGGAAATAAAACACCGCAGAGCGCATACCAGACAGCACAGGCCGCAAAAGGAACACTTGTCTCATCGGTTGCCGAGTCGGGACAGGTTTCCGTTGCCAACCGAGCATCAGTTACCACACAAGCATCAGGGGTGGTAACAAAAGTATATGTGCAAAACGGCGATACGGTTACCTCCGGCCAAAAAATTGCCGACATCTCACTTGACAATCAGGGACAACAAAAACAATCGCAAGCTTGGGCAAGTTATCTTTCGGCAAAATCATCGCTTGACGCGGCAAATGCGCAGCTTTATAGTCTGCAATCAACAATGTTTACCAAGTGGCAATCATTTACCACGCTTTCAACAAACGGTGTCTATCAAAATTCTGACGGAAGTCCCAATACGACCAATCGTGTCGCGCCGCAATTTGCAAGCCCCCAAGACGACTGGCTTGCGGCAGAAGCGGCGTATAAAAATCAGCAAACTGTCATTTCTCAAGCGCAAGCGGCGGTCAACAGCGCGTGGTTTTCGTATCAAGCTTCCTCAGCAACCATTACCGCGCCAAGTGCCGGCACCATCACCGATCTTCTTCTCACACCGGGAATGCAGGTAGGCGGCGGGTCAGGATCAACTACTACTGCTTCTTCAAATACTTCGGCACAAAACGGCACAACCGGTACGGGTGGGGGCGTAAGTTCTTCATCGCAAACCGTTGCGTCAA
Organism: Saccharimonadales bacterium (SeqCode); assembly: GCA_035479835.1. Lineage (GTDB taxonomy): Bacteria > Patescibacteriota > Microgenomatia > Levybacterales > UBA12049 > DATIIG01. The sequence continues at coordinate 2,352 of DATIIG010000035.1, forward strand.
TTAAATCAGACGGCCTGCCGATTATTAATGTCAGTCTCTCCGAAATTGACGCGGCAAAAGTAAAAGCAAATAATAAAGTAACGCTTACCTTTGACGCGTTTCCCAACCAGACCTTCACCGGAAAAGTTGTGGGAATTAATACCACAGGTCAGGTAGCATCAGGCGTTACGACGTATCCGGCAACGATTGTTATGGATACACAAAACGACTCGATACTCCCCAATATGAGTGTCAGCGCAAATATTATTACCGAAGTCAAAGATAATGTTTTACTTGTTCCAACTGCCGCGGTGCAACAAAACGGTAATCAAGTAGCGGTGCGGGTTTTAAAAAACGGACAAATAACGGTTGCTCCCGTTGTGACAGGAGACTCGTCTGATACCGAAACGGAAATTGTCTCAGGACTCAATGAGGGCGATATGGTTGTCGTGGGCTCGCTGCCGACAGGACAACAAAGCGGCGCAGCAGGAGCATCACCGTTTAGCAGAAATATTTTCGGCGGCGGGGGCGGCGGGTTTGGCGGCGGTGGCCGCGGTGGTGGAGGTGCCGCAGCGGGACGCTAACGGTATGTATGTTAATTCACATTTCGCACTTGAGCAAAATTTACCACATCGGCGCAACCGAAACCGCAGCGCTTTCTGACGTTTCATTTGATATCCAAAAAGGAGAATTTGTCGCGATCATGGGGCCCTCGGGTTCGGGCAAATCAACACTAATGCACATGCTCGGAGCGCTTGATACGCCCACATCCGGATCCTACATTCTTGACGGGCAAGATATTAGTAAACTCACCGATGATCAGCTTGCTCATATTCGCAATAAAAAAATCGGGTTTGTATTTCAGGCGTTTAATTTGCTTGCAAGAAGAACTGCGATGAAAAACGTTATGCTTCCGATGATGTATGCAGGTATTACGCCAATAGAGCGTCAAGAGCGCGCGAAAAAATATCTGGAAATGGTCGGACTTGGAAATAGACTATATCACACGTTCAATCAATTATCAGGAGGGCAGCAGCAGAGGGTCGCGATTGCACGGGGACTTGCAATGAATCCCAGTATTCTTTTGGCCGATGAACCGACGGGTAATTTAGCGTCTGTGCAGGGGGAAGAAATTATGGAAATTTTTAAAAAGCTCAATGAGTCGGGTCACACGATTGTCATGATTACTCATGAGCCGGATATCGCGGCACACGCCAAGCGGATTATTACGATCAGAGACGGAAAACTGGTGAAAGATGTAAAAAATAAGCAGAAAAATTAATATGGAATTTTCAGAACTTATTGCATCGGCAGTTGAAGCATTAACGCTGAATAAACTGCGAACATTTCTGGCAACCCTTGGTATTGTAATCGGCATCGGATCCGTTATTGCTTTGATTTCTTTGGGCCAGGCCGGGCAGCAATCGGTTCAAACACAAATTCAATCACTTGGGTCAAATCTTTTAACCGTTATTCCCGGCGCCCAGACAACCGGAGCAATCAGGGATGCTGCGGGAAGCACAACCACACTCACCTATGACGACGCAAAAGCAATTGCATCTTCTACCCAAATAACCGATGTTCAGACTATCTCTCCTGAGTTGACGCGAAGAGCACAAGTGACAGCCTCGGGCAATAATGCCAATACACAAATTCTGGGAGTTACCAATGCATATCAGCCGGTTCATAATGTCGCTATGAGCGAGGGATCATTTATAAGCGCAAATGATAACGTGAGCATGAGTAAAGTCGCGGTGATTGGCCCGCAGGTGGTTTCTGATCTTTTTGGAGCAAGTGATCCGCTGGGACAAAGTATCCGCATCAACAAAACCTCCTTTCGCGTTATCGGAATAACACAATCAAAAGGCGGAAGCGGATTTCAAAATCAGGATGACACGGTTTTTATTCCGCTTTTGACCGCGCAAAAACAAGTGTTCGGCGTTGATTATCTCTCCGATATTTCTTTGCAGGCAAAATCGCAAGATGTAATGACGGATGCACAAAATCAGGTCGGTTATTTTCTGCTGCAAAGACACAAATTAACCGACCCGGCTCGTGCCGATTTTAGTATTCTTTCGCAATCAGATATTTTAGGCGCGGCGTCACAAATTACCGGCACATTTACCGCGCTTTTGTCGGGCATCGCCGCGATTTCGCTTTTGGTGGGAGGTATCGGAATTATGAACATCATGCTGGTCAATGTGACCGAGCGAACGCGCGAGATCGGTCTTCGAAAAGCGCTTGGCGCAACAAAAGGAATTATTATTTCACAATTTTTGGTTGAGGCGGTCATGCTGACTATTGTCGGAGGACTTTTGGGAATGGTACTTGGTATCACGGTTTCAGTTATTATTTCCGCTCTTATTAAATTTCCGTTTGTCCTGTCGGCGTTTTCTATAATTCTTGCAATCGGCGTTTCGGGAGGGATTGGAATTTTGTTCGGGTGGTACCCGGCAAAAAAAGCAGCAGGTCTCTCGCCTATTGAAGCACTTCGCTATGAATAAACGCGTGGTATTTACTCTTGCCATTATAATAGTACTGGGAATTGGGGCACTACTTATTGCAAACAAAACCGCACCTTCTGCATCTGTGCAAACTACCACCTCATCAGCAGAAAATAAAAATACTCACCCGTTAAGTATTGCCGCGATGCGGCAGAGAAGTTATGACAGTTCGCTTGTCGTCGGACAGCGATTGCCGGGCGGAACAAATTATTACCAGTACATCGCATTTTACATGTCTGACGGGCTGAAAATTTACGGACTCCTGACAGTGCCTATTGAAAGTTCAACTCAAGTAAAGCCGAAAAGCGGGTGGCCCACAATTTTATTCAATCACGGGTATATCAATCCGCAGACGTACCAGACGGATCCGTCTGTCGGGCAGTATGCGTCGTATCTTCCGGTGTTTGCAGAAAATGGCTATGTTGTTTTCAAGCCGGATTACCGCGGCAACGGGAATTCAGAAGGTCAGCCGGAAGGCGCGTACTATTCCAACGCGTACATTATTGACGATCTCAACGCGTTATCCGCGCTGAAAAAGTACAGCGGTGTTAATCCGAATAAAATCGGCGTGTGGGGACACTCAATGGGCGGCAATATCACGCTGAAAGATTTAGTAATCCGACCAAATGATATAAAAGCGGCTGTTATCTGGGGAGGGGTTGTTGGGTCATATGATGATCTGATGAACCACTGGCAGCGAAGCGTTTCTTATCAACCACCACCCAATGAGCTTGCGCTTCGCAACCGCTACCGAAGCAATTTAATACAGCAATACGGAACACCGCAGTCAAATCCTGCCTTTTGGCAATCAATTGATCCGACATATTTTGTTTCCGATATCAAAGCACCAATTCAACTTGATGTCGGCGGATCTGATGAAGAAGTTCCGGTTACGTTCTCAAAAAGCTTCTATCAAAAACTGCAAAATGCTCATAAAACCGCTGAGTATTTTGAATATCCCGGTGCGGACCATAATATTTCGCAAAGTTTTTCAGATGCAATGCAGCATTCACTTGATTTTTTCAATATATATCTGAAAGGGGGTGGAAAAATATGAACAAAAACATGATTATTGCGCTAATCGCGGTAATTGTTGTTGGTGCTGGTGCATTTTTTGGAGGAATGAAATATGATCAGGCCCAGCGGCCGTCACAGCAACCGGGACAAGGAAACGGCGGATTTGCCAGACGCTTTGGCAACGGACAAAACGGACAGGCTGTTCGCGGACAGGTAATTTCAAATGATAATGGAACACTGACGGTGAAAATGCGCGACGGCAGCACGAAAC
>DATIIG010000036.1:0-10620 GCA_035479835.1 Saccharimonadales bacterium (SeqCode)
TTTTATCGGGTGCATCAACGCCTATGCCTCTTTACGAAATATTTGCAAAGGATGTAATGAACGATGGGGGTTTGGACGCAGGGGCTGTTGCAATGGTTGATGAAAGATATGGTAAGCCATATCACCAAGAGAGCAACGAACTTGCGATAAAAAATACGGGATTTCTTAAATTTCTTGACAGCCGCGACATTCCGTTTCACCAGGTTCTTGGTTTAGCAAGTCGCGAGGAACTGGCGCAAGAATATGACCAGACCGTGCGTATGCTTTTGCAACAATTTCCAAAAAGTGCTGCGGTTTTGGGAATGGGAGCAGACGGACATACTGCGGGTCTACCTGCTGGAATACAAGATTTAAAACTTAAAACCAGAAATTTGGTTGAAGAGTTTGATAATTTCCCCGGGCCGCAAAGAGAGCGGATTACGTTGACGTTTGAAGGATTTTCTCAGATAGATTTTTTGCTGGTTTTGGTTTTTGGGGAAGAAAAGAAAAAAGCTTTGGAACTTATGTTTGCAGAAGGACCGGAGGAGGAAATACCGGCGAGATTTTTCAAAAGAGAAGAAATTGCAAAGAAGACCCTTTTTATTACCGACCAAAAAATTTAAAGTTGCTTCGGTTGGTTGGGTTGTTCGCGCAGAGCGCTGAAGCTTGCTAAAATATCAACTGCATAGTTTTCCCCTACTTGGAATAACATTTTATCTGCAAGTTGCCTTAGTGTTTGCCCATATAGAAGCGTTGCTAATTGTTTTCCGTAGCCCTCATGGCTATAGATTGTTCGAAGCAATGCAGAAGTTCCTTCTGTTACGAGGTCTCTTCCTTCTGAAGGTGATTTTCCAATTCTTTCTCCCGTTTCTCTGTACGTTAACCGTTGACCATTGATAAGACCATAGCGATAAATGATGGTCTCGGCTTGCCGCGGATTGAATAATTTAGTATCCCAAACCGGTTTACCATTAGTAACCTTTCTGGGTTGCTGCTGAGTGCAATCAAGAAAAATTTGCGATGTCACTTGCTGAATTTGTGAGAGTTCTACCGATGGTATCCGTGGCGTTGGAGTTGTAGAATGACTTTCAAAAATATCTGTAAGAAGACCTCTATATCCTTGAGCAATATTCGCTTCAACTTGCGGAGTATGCGGTTGAGTTAATTGTGCAACAAGCTCCCTATATTGGGCAAAGTATTCTTCTAGCTCGCTGGGATGATCTTCGACCACATCTCGAGACTTAATTAACCGAGCGCCAATAGCGGTCATTGCCTCTTCTGCTGCTGCTTCTTGATCTTGTGGAACAAACCACGTTTTTTCCGGTGACATGCGCAGATTATACCCTCTAGTAAAATTTTTGTCAACCCTTTTCATAACAGGTCAGAACATGTAGAATATATACATGAGTTCTCCTTTTGTCATGGTGATTTTTGGAGCCACGGGTGATTTGGCTCAAAACAAACTTCTTCCTGCGCTTTTCTCTCTCTACAAGCAAAAACAACTCGGTGATCAGTTTTATATTGTGGGATTTGCAAGACGCCCGTTTAGTGACGAGGAGTTCGGAAACATGTTCGGCAATTTAACAAAAGAAAGAGAGTGGAGTGAGTTTGCGAAACATCTTTACTACCAGCAGGGGTTGTTTGATGAAGAAAAAGGATATCAGGAAATGATCAAAAAGCTCAACGGATTTGACAGCGAAATCGGCGCGTGTATCACGCGTCTTTTTTATCTTGCAACACCGCCGGTCAATTACGAAACCATACTTGATTTTCTGAACTCGACCAAACTTTCGGAGGGGTGCGGGCAGGGGAGCAGTAAATGGACGAAAATTATTATTGAAAAGCCGTTCGGCAAAGACTTGGAGACGGCAAAAATGCTGGATACAAAACTTTCTCAAATATTTGAAGAAAGACAGATATTTCGGGTAGATCATTATTTGGGTAAAGAAACTGTCCAAAATATGATAGCTTTCAGGTTTGCCAACGGAATTTTTGAGCCGGTGTGGAACAGTAATTTTATAGATCATGTCCAGATAACGTGGGCGGAGGAAGAGGGAGTTGAGGGACGGGAGAAATTTTTTGACGGTGTGGGAATGCTGAGAGACGTGGCGCAAAACCACTTGATGCAACTTCTGGCTACCGTTGCTATGGAGCAGCCCAAAAGCTTTTCAAAAGAAGATATCCGCGACGCCCGCGCAAATGTCATAAAAGCGATCAAATGTCCGGATGAAAAAGATGTTTCAAAATCAGTTGTCCGCGGACAATATGAAGGATACAAAACTTTAAAAAATATCAAGCCCGACTCGGATACCGAAACATATGTTGCGATGAAACTTTTTATTGACACGTCACGGTTTGGCGGCGTTCCATTTTATCTTCGCGCGGGCAAAAAAATGGAAAAAAATACCGTGCAGATTAATATTGTATTTATCCAGACGTGCCACATTTTATTTAAAGAGTTCGGGTGTCCGGAGATCGGAAATGTTTTGACAATCCGCATCCAGCCGGACGAGGGAATAGGCTTGAGGGTTATTGCCAAAACTCCCGGTTCAAAAGTAGCGCTCTCGACAGTGGATATGAATTTTTCATATCATCAGCAGTTCGGAACGCACGGCGGAGACGCGTATGAAAAAATTTTAATGGATATTTTCGCGGGTGATCAAATGCTTTTTAACCGATCGGACGAGTTGGCAAGTTCGTGGGATTTTGTGACAAATATTTTGAACGGTTGGGATCTGCAAGGCAGACTTCAGAAGTTTAAAATTCCGGAGTATAAGTCGGGAACATGGGGGCCGCAGGAGGCAAAAGACCTCATAGAAAAAGACGGGAAGAAGTGGATTGAATGAAGATAATTTGCGCGATGGTTTCCTCACTTGACGGCAAAATTACAAAAGGCGATAGCTCCAATATCTACGAATGGACATCACCGGAAGATCAAAACTATTTTGCAGACCTTATTAAAAGTAACAATCTTATTGTCATGGGAAGCGCCACGTTTGACGCCGTAAAACCGAAACCTCAGAAGAATAAACTTCGAATAGTTCTCACGCGAAGTCCGCAGAAATATAGCGAGTTTGCAGTTTCAGGACAGTTAGAATTTACTTCAGAAACGCCGCCTGAGCTGGTTAATCGTTTGGACAAACAGTATCAACACATGCTTTTGGTCGGCGGAGGGAAAATCAATACATTATTTTTTAAAGCGGGTTTGGTGGACGAATTGTGGTTGACGCTTGAGCCCAAAATTCTGGGAAAAGGCAAAAATATTATCTCCGAAAATGATTTGGATATTCGTTTGCAGCTTGTTGAAAGTAAAAATTTAAATGATCAGGGAACCTTGCTTTTGAAATATAAAGTGCTACAATAACGCTTGGTATGAATGAAAAATTCAGAAATTTAGCAATACTTGGAATAGGAACTGCACTCGCTTTTGGTGCGGCACACGCAAACTCTGTTGAAGCAGCATGTGATCCGTTGCCCCGAAGCGGAGACGGTTATGCTTCCCCCCTGCGCAGATTAAGTGAAGATCCGAATGTTCTATGTCCGGCAGAAACTCCACAAGCGGCACCCGCACCTGTTCAAAATGAACCGGCGCCGATTAAGTGCAGCGGGTTTACGATAACTTTGCAAACGTTAGAGAACGGGACACTGATCGCTAAAGCAGGTCCCGAACGTTGCGAGTGGTAATAAATAGTTCTTGACAAGATAAAGTTTGTATTGTATTTTGGAAGCAATGAAGACCCGTAAGCAACTTCTCTTTTTTCTCCTCTTCACAATTCTCGGGTTTATCACTTTGCAAATTCCTTTCACAAAACTTGCCGGCAGTAATGTAAGTTTTACGCTGTTTGATTTCTTCGGGCCGATTGCCGGAGCATTTCTCGGGTCGATGTTCGGTGTCGTATCGGTTGCGGCCGTTGAGATTTTTAACATCATTGTTCATCACACGCCGATAACAGTCGGTGTAATCATCCGGCTTTTCCCCACACTTTTTGCGACGTATTATTTTGCTGTTTTGTCAAAGAAAAAAGTTTCCAAGCCTTATATCTTGATAGTTCCGGTTGCGGCAATTGTGCTGTTTGTTCTCAATCCGATCGGAAGAACGGTGTGGTATTATTCGCTTTTCTGGACGATTCCGCTTTTGTCTTATATGCTGCGAGACAATGTAATTATGCGCTCACTTGGCGCGACTTTTACCGCGCACGCGGTGGGAGGAGCGGCATGGATTTGGGCATTTAACTTGCCGGCCGCTGTCTGGAAAGGATTAATTCCCACAGTCATTGAAGAACGCATGCTTTTTACATTCGGTATCGCGCTTTCGTATTACGCGATGCGAGAAGCGCTGAAGTTTTTGGCAAAGAAAAAAGTTATTCCCTCACTTGAGAGTCTTTCTCCTTCATTTTAGACTTCCCGTTTGCTACAATAAGTAAAGTGATAAATTTTGAAGATTTTGAAAAGTTGGAAATTCGAATCGGAAAAATTATTTCTGCGGAGAAAGTTGAAAACGCGGATAAGCTGCTTTGTTTACAGGTTGATTTTGGGGAGTTTAAACGCCAGATTGTCAGCGGTATCGCGCAGTTTTATAGTCCGGAAGATTTGGTCGGGAAACAGTGTCCGTTTATCGTTAATTTAGAGCCGCGAAAATTTAAGGGAGTTGAAAGTCAGGGGATGATCATGGCGGCGGATCCGGGAGATGATAGCGCGGTTTTGTTGCATCCTGATAGAGAAATTCCACAGGGATCGAAAGTAAGATAGATATTTTCTTTTGCGTCTTTTTTGTAAAAGACGCCCAAAAACATTTGCAAGTGAACGGTTGCCTATTTTGCTTCGTTCACTTAGCGGGGGATTTCACCCCCTCCTCAACAAGTTTGTGAGGAATCCCCCTGCTGCGCTCACTACGCAAAATTTAACGGCACTGCGTTCAATTGCAAAAGATAAAAAGCGTAAGACACGCTTGTTTCGGGATTGACGAGATGAGGAGCACTTGGTAGTATTGGATTATTCTATGAAGCTTGGTTTTATTGGTCTGGGGAAAATGGGGTCGAGGATGGCACTAAAGCTTCTTCTGGACAAGCATCAACTTGTTATTTGGAATAGATCAGAAGAAGCAATTTCAAATTTCAAATTTCAAATTTCAAATAACAAAGAGGCGGAAAATAATCTAAAAATAGCAAAAGACATTCAAGAACTCGTTCAAACTTTGGAAGCACCGCGCGTTATCTGGCTTATGTTGCCGGCGGGAGAGGCGACGCAGAATATTTTGGATGAAGTTTCAAAATATGTTTCTTCAGGGGATATTGTGATTGACGGGGGAAACGCGCATTTTTCCGACACGCAAAGAAGATATGAAGATTTTGCAAAAAAGGGAATTAAATTTTTGGGAATCGGAGTCAGCGGCGGCATTATTGCGGCACAAGACGGATATCCGCTGATGGCAGGCGGCGACAGGTCGGCGTACGAACATATTGTTCCAATTCTCGATTCTTTAAGTAAACCACATGGCGGGCATGCATATTTTGGAGAGGGCGGGGCGGGACATTTTGTCAAAATGGTTCATAACGGCATCGAGTACGGCATGATGCAGGCAATTTCCGAGGGCTTTGGAGTTTTGGAAAAATCACCGTATAATTTGGATCTTCTCAAAGTCGCAAAACTCTGGCAGAAAGGAACGATTGTCTCAAGTTTTCTGATTGACCGCGCAAAAGATGCTCTGGAAAAAGATGCAACACTTGACGGTTTGGAAGGACCTGTGGCGACATCAGGAGAAGCGGATTGGACTATAGAACAAGCGGAAAAAGAAGATGTGGACGCGGAAAATATCCGTCAGTCACTTGAGTTTCGCAAAAAAACTCAAAGCAGTGAGAATTTACAAAAAAGTTTTGTTGCAAAAATGCTTAACGCTCTTCGAAAGGAGTTCGGGGGGCATGAAGTGAAATTAGATTAATCGTCTGTCGGAACACCCGGAAATTCATAGGAAAGAGCAACATAGCGAGCTTTTTGAAGGTCATCAAATAACCGTTGGGTTTTCATTGCCGGTTGACTATCATCATGTTCGTGAGCAACAATCTCGTCTCTTCGTACAGTACTACGAATAAAATTTTTACCTCTGAACAAGGTAACTTGTTCAACATCAGACTCTTTTATAATGTGGCCAATTACTGTGTCCGCCTCACCACTTTTTAAAGGTCTTTCCCAAACTATTGCCTCAACCATTATTCTATTATTTATACAGCGAGTTTCTGGTCTTCCAGCTGGTAAGGCGTGCAATTCTTTTGCTGCAGATGACATAGCGGAATATTACCACTGCGGATTTCTGTTGTCAAGAAAAGTAATTGATGATACACTCACGATATGCCCTTCGACTTTGCTCAGGGTAAACTATGAAATATTCAAAGTTATTTGGGAAAACTATTAAATCCGCTCCGAAAGACGCGACGCTTGCATCACATAAACTTTTGTATCAAGGCGGGTTTATTCGGGAAAGCGTTGCCGGGCGATATTATCTTTTGCCGTTGGGACTTTTAGCCCATGAAAAAATAAAAAAAATCATAAAAGAAGCAATGGATAATACGGGCGCACAGGAACTATTGGCGCCGGTTTTACATCCGAAAGAACTTTGGAAGGAAACTAACCGGACAAATTCTGTCGGATTTGAACTCATGAGCATTAAAGACAGAAATGAAGCGGAATTTGTTTTGGGCGGAACCGCGGAAGAAATGCTGGTGGATCTGGTCCGGAAATTTCAATTGAGCTACAAAGATTTGCCGTTTAATTTATATCAGTTCTCGCTGAAATTCAGAGACGAACTACGCGCGCGGGGAGGGCTTTTGCGGCTTCGGGAGTTTGTCATGAAAGACGCGTATTCTTTTCATACAACAGAGGAAGATTTCAAAAAAGAATATGAAAAAATGAAACGGACATACACAAAAATTTTTAAAAGTTTGGGGCTTGAAACATATATTGTGGCATCCGATAACGGGTATATCGGCGGAGAATACTGTCATGAATTTATTGTTGAATCAGACGCGGGAGAAAGTAAGTTTTTAATGACACAAGACGGCAATTATGCTGCTCATGAAGACGTGGCGACATTTATTCGCGATGAGAAAAATCTTGATGAAAAAGAAAAAGAACTTGAAGAAGTGGAGGCAGTCCGCGGCACGACGATGGAAGACGGCGTAAAATTGCACAAAAAACCATTGTGGCAGCAAATAAAAGACGTTTTGTTTGTTGATGAAAAAGGTCGGTTCATTTTGGCAATCATCAGAGGAGACTATGATGTTAATGAGGTAAAACTTTTGCATCTGATAAAAGCATATCAACTGCGTCACGCAACAGAGGAAGAAATCCATAGTAAAATTCATTCGGAACCCGGGTTTATTTCACCGGTCGGGATAAAAGATATTGTTGAAAAAAACATAGAGCTTATTGTCATTGCAGATACGTCGCTTCGCACAGTTAAAAACGCTTATGGCGGAGCAAATAAAAAACATCGTGATTTATTTAACATGAACATTGACAGAGATTATCAGGCAGATATGGAAGGTGACATTGCGCTTGCAAAAGAGGGTTTTGTTGCGGAAAACGGGAAGCCGCTTATTGCAAAAAAAGGCATTGAAGTAGGAAATGTTTTTCAACTCGGGTTTCATTACTCATCAAAAATGAAAGGCGCGGCATTTAAAGATGCAAACGGAGAAGATAAACCTTATTACATGGGTTGTTACGGAATAGGACTTGCCAGAACTTTGGCGGCAATTGTTGAAACGCATTATGATGATAAAGGAATTGTGTGGCCGGCGGAGGTAGCGCCGTATCAAGTTCATTTGGTGGCAATAAATATGCAAGCGGAGGAAATTTATAAAAAATTGGAAGATGCCGGAGTTGAAGTTTTGTATGATGATCGGGATGCATCGGCGGGAGAAAAGTTTGCCGACGCGGATTTGATAGGAATTCCGGTGCGGTTGGTAGTCAGTTCCAAAACAGGCGACAAAATAGAGTTTAAGAAAAGAACGGAGAAGAATTCCCCACTTCGCCAAGGCTCCGAGGGGCAAGCAGAACTTTTAACGCTTGAAGAAGTTTTACAGCGGCTTAAAATGTAATATTGAAAATCTTCATCCAGATAAACGCGTAGACTGCAAGAAAAACAACGCCTCCGATGATATACAGCACGGGTGAAAATCCTGATTTTTTCTTGGGCATAACCATTCCCGTTCCCTGATTTAAATGCACGACATTTGACTGCGGGGCAAAACTTTGAGGAGGTGCGGGTTGGGGTTGCTCGGCAGGTTGCACAGTTGGCCCGCCTACTCCTCGAGTAGCTTCGGAGTCGATGATTGGCGAGGCAGGGGAAGCAGGCATGGCGGGAGTTTGCATGGGTGCCGGTTCGGTAGGTTGCGACGCGGGAGCAACACTTGGCGCAGCAACGGTTGTTCCCATCACGCGCTCATACGTTTCGCGAAGTTTGGGGTCCATCTGATCAAGCGCTTTTTTATCCATAGGCAGTACAATTATAGTGCGTGATTATTGTTTTTTTGTCAAGGGCTTTTTAAAAAATCACAAAAGAGGTACAATAGAGTTCAGAATTGAGAGTTTAGAATTCAGAATTATGAAAATTGTTGTTACTCACGGGTCACCGGATTTGGATGCAATCACATCGGTCTGGCTGATCAAAAAATATTTGCCCGGCTGGCAGGACGCGGATGTGGCGTTTGTTCCGGCAGGGGAAAGATATAAGAATATTGAATATAGAATGAAGAATGAAGAACCGATAGAAAAAGTCGGGGAAGATGAAATTATTCATGTTGATACGGGACTTGGGCCGCTTGATCATCACCAGACAAATGACACCAATGTCTGCGCGGCGAGTAGGGTATGGGATTTTGTTCAAAAAGTCGAGCCGAACATAACCCCTCAGCACAAAGATGCCATTCAAAGAATTGTCAATGTTGTTGTTGATGTGGATCATTTCAAAGAGGTTTTCTGGGGAGATCCGACTGCAGATTATCACGAATTTTCACTTCTGGGTGTTTTGGACGGGCTCAAACTGGCAAAGCCTAATCAGGATAGTTATTATGTCGAGTTTATGAGTGAGTGTCTGGTTGCGCTGATGCATCAGTTTGAAAACCGCGATTGGGCAGAGAAAGAGATAGGGCAAAATGGTGTGGAATTTACTACAAAATGGGGCAAAGCGATCGGTTTTGAAACATTAAATGATACAGTCATAAAACTTGCTCAAAAAATGGGATTTGTACTGGTTTTGCGCAAAGACCCGAGAAAGGGTTATGTCAGAATTAAAGCCCGCCCTTCATCGGGAGAAGAAAAAGCGATTGACCTTACACTTGCGTATGAAAAACTGAAAAAGATTGATCCTGACGCGACGTGGTTTTTGCACGTTTCGAAAAAAATGCTTCTCAACGGTTCGGTCAAAAACCCGAAAATGAAAGCAACGAAGCTTAGCTTGAAAGAGTTAATTGAAGTATTAAAGAGCGTATAGCTTATGGCAGATGGCGTATGGTAAAATAAATTACTATCTGCTATCCGCAATAAGCAATAAGCCTATGAGTGATTGTTTGTTTTGTAAATTCGCGAAAAAGGATTTGCCCAAAGAGTTTGTCTATGAAGACAGCGATGTCATGGTGTTTCCCGATATTCACCCGATAAAGCCCGTGCATCTTCTCATTATTCCAAAGCGGCATATTTCCGATTTTCTTGAACTTGAAGATGATGAGCTTATGGTTGAAATTTTGCTGATTATCCAAAAAATGGTAAAAGATCAGCATCTTGAAGATAAAGGCTATCGAATTGTGGTCAACGGCGGAGGCGCGCAGATTATCAATCATCTTCATTTTCATCTCACCGGCCCGTGGGGCAAAGCGGCAGAACTCTAAATTTTGACACCGCTTCAAATTTTTGTCACGATATATACATGGAAGGCGCAGTCGGTGTTCTGGAGCGACCTAAAATTGAAAATTTTCCCGTTATTCCAAAAAAAGCGGAAGTAAAACCCAAAACCGTTGTTGGAGAAGAAGTTTTGCCGTCTGAAGTTTCTCGCGGGGAACTATTGGATAAAGCATACCATGATGTCCGCGGCTTGGGAGGCGGTGTTTTAAAAGTTTTTGATGATGCAAGAATGACGCCCTACAGTGCGACTATAAGCTCCGAACATGCACGGATAAAAATGGCTCCCATAGAAAAAACAATTCAGGGAAAAGCGCCGCAAAATCCGACCGCCCACGATGTTTTGCTTCTAACACAACAGGTCATAAAAGCAGGATTAGAGTTATCTAATCAGGTAAGTGGTAGGGGAATACAAAGAGCTGTTCAAGGTTCCTCATCGGATAACATTGCATATCTCACAAAGCTGCAGCAGACACTTGCGGCGTGCGAGACTTTTTATAGAGAGCAACAGGCGGCAAATCCTCATACTGTCCGCACAGCGCTTGGCAGTTTTCTTAAAGAGCGCATGGGCAAGTCATTTTCTCACGCGGCAGACAGAGAGCAATTCGGCATCGGAGCCATTCATACGGCAAACAGAAACCTGAAAGAAATTTTGAGACAGCAAAAAAGACACGGAAAATCAGTTGATAACAGCGCGTTTGTGCTTTCTGCGGCGCATGTCCCGCGACTTGAAGAGGGAGCGGCAAAGTT
>DATIIG010000037.1:0-3865 GCA_035479835.1 Saccharimonadales bacterium (SeqCode)
CTATGCAAGCGTGCATTTCAATGTTACCGCAACGGGCGGAAAAATAGATGATATTAAAACCGATCCGACCGGACAAGATAGCCAAAACGCATCAAGCGCGGCAAGCACCAACTCAGGCGCCGATCTTGCACAGGCATATCAAGGTGCTCCGTCTCCCACCATCCCCTGTCTTCCCGAAGCGGCACGTGAAGGAAATTGTGACAAATACCCATCCGCAATCGGCGATATCGATACCACACCCGCCGGATTTATCAAAGCAGCGTTCTCGCTTGTTTTAGGGCTGGCAGGAGGCATTGCTGTCATTTTAATTATTATTGCCGGATATCAGTTTATGACATCGCAAGGAAATCCCGAGCGGATTCAGGCAGCACGCGAGCGGCTCATTTCGGCAATTGTCGGACTCGTTTTTATTATTTTTTCCGTTGTAATACTCCAGGTAATCGGCGTTGACCTCCTGCATCTTCCCGGATTTGGTAATCAATCGGTATCCACAACCGGCTCAGCTGCTCCCGCATCAGGAACCAGTAATTGCATTGTCAACGGATGTAGTGATATCAGCTCGTATTGCCTTCCCCCAAATCCCGGTATGTGTGTTTCTCCTCATACGGTTCCTGAAGGTGCTACGTGCCATGACGTACATGTAAATAGAGACATTGATCAAGCATGCGACCCTGGTCTTACCTGCCAAAGCGGCAAATGCGAACCGACCTCTCAGCCATAGCAGTAAACTTGCAAAAGATTTTTAAACCCCGTACAATATTTTCATGCACCTATTGTCTCTTGCGGTTCCGGGAGAAAACGGCGGAGTAAACATTCCCGCTCCCTCAGGTGTTCCCACAGGCGGACTTGAAGCAGGCGGCACGGGGCAAAAAATTCTACAAGTCGGCGTTGAGCTTTTTTTAATCGCCGCGGTCGTGTTTGCGCTTTTTATGCTGATTTTTGGCGGTATCGGATGGATTAGCTCATCCGGTGATAAGCAAAAAATCGCATCGGCCAGAAACAGAATTATATACGCAATTATCGGCCTTGTTGTGGTACTTCTTTCTTTTTTCATTCTGACGGTGCTTGGCAATATTTTTGGCGTAAAGTTTTTCGGTTTTTAGCCGTAAATTGACACTTGACAAACCAAAGTTAATCTTAGTATGATCAAAGTAATGAAGAAAATTTTCACAGCAGTTGGCCTTTGGCTTTTTCCTCTTATCTTTGTAACCCCGGCGTTTGCGCAGCAGAATATCACCATTTGCGCAGGAAGTGAAAGTAGCTTTTCAACGCTTTGTAATCTTGCCAGCGGAAACTTCGGTAAAATTATCGGGCCGGTCATTAGTATTCTCTTTATTATCGCTGTTGTTATCGCGCTGTTTTTCCTTATTGTCGGAGGTATTAAATGGATTACCTCAGGCGGCGATAAAGCAAAGGTAGAGAGTGCTCGAAATACGATCGTTGCGGCGGTTGTGGGACTGATTATCGTATTTGCCGCGTACTTTATTCTGCGAATTGTAGTTGGAATATTTATTCCCAACTTTGATCTCACCAATATCCGCATTCCAACCATCGGTCAGTAGTCCCCTTATTGCATTTCCGTTCGTATTTTTGCTACCATACAATTATGCTTTCATTGATACCTGTTGCATACGCCGCGAATGGAGATTGGGGCGATTGCGTGGACAAAGGTGTCGCCACGATTGCGTGTTTGCCGATTTTGTTTCAAAACGTCATTAACGGTGCGCTTCTTTTCTCAGGCATTGTTGCTTTGATTTTTATCATTTTATCCGGCGTTAAGTTGATCAACTCAGGCGGCGACCCCAAACAAGTCGAGGGAGCACGAAAAACGCTGACGTGGGCAATTATCGGGCTTATCGTGATTATGCTTGCCTTTTTTATCATCAATGTCATCAGCAAAATTACCGGTGTCACCTGTATTTTGAAATTCGGGTTTGGCAATTGCCAATAGTTAGTGTTTTGAGGGTTTTTTGCTTGCCTGGATTTCTTTAACAATTACCTCCAGTGCCTTTCGCGCTTGAGAAAGATCTACATTTTGTGTTTTTGCTAGCGCGTCTTGTTCCATTTGCTCATGTGTTTGTTTTTTAATAGTTTTGTAAAAATCTTTGTCGAGTTTTGCCGCGGTATTGTCTGGATCATTTAAAGCTTTTTGCATATTCTCCTGAAGTTTGAGCTCATACAGCGCGTCGTACGCGTTCCAGAGAAATTCGGTAACCGCATATTTTCGAGCCGGCTCAAGTTTGTCAAACTCTTCCAATAAATATACTTTGTGCTTTTCCTCAAGCGGCAATATTTTTATGATTGATTTTGTTGTTAACTGCATATATTGTTTTTTGTATCTTTTTATTCTAGCGCATCCGCTTGATCTCGGAAATAGATGATAACATCCTGCATCGCCCGGCGTACTTCAAGCGATGTGGTAACCCTGTTTGTAATATCAGTTGATAACTGAAGTGTAAAGTTGTTGATATTCACTGCTGCTCCGCCCGCCGGCACTATTCCGAGTCGCGGAGCCATAATTCTTGCCAGTTCATCCGGGGGAAAAAGCCGCTGTAATTTTTCAAAATTTGCTCCCCTATTTTCCCCCTGGTAATTAAAAAGGATATTCATCAATGCGTAATATGACCTGGGAAGCGCAGCGTCTCTTTCCTGTTGTGAATACTGAGTGTCAGCCGGAGTCAACGCAGCTGTATCTGTGATAAGAGGGTTTACGCCAACTTCCTCTGACACGCGTCCATAAATCTCGCTCGCCCGTGTCATCAAACTTTCTGCCGTATCAAGCAGCAGTTTTTCGTCGCCAAAACTAATTCGATCTTCCGCTCCATCCATTTGCGCAAGCCTTTCATCAATTTCTGCTATATGCTCTGTGTATGCACTACTGCGCGCTTGGAATCTCTCTTGCGCTATTCGTTTCGCAGTGACAATCTGCGCCTCTGTCGCATTGGCAGGATAACCCGGATTTCTTCTTCGCAGTCTGTTCATTTCCGCCCGTATTTGCGCGGGCGTTAAGCTAAGAAGCTGGGTGTCCGTGATATTGAGTCCTGTTGGAGCGGTTAAAGTAACATACTCGGCAGGCGGTGCGGCAAGAGCAGTAGGATTTGCTTGGCGCGCGCGCGATTCAATAATTGCGTGATGAACTCTCATTCGCAAATCCGGTCTGGTATTCTGTTCTGCAGTCCATCCGCCGTTAGCAGGATTTGTCGTATTTGCGGCATTTATTCGCGAAAGAAGTTGCTCGATGGTCTCGGATTGCAGCTGCGCGTCGGTAATTCCCCAAGTGGTCAGATTTTGATATTGCTGTGAAAGTTCGCCACTGAGCTGTCTTACTCTTATCGCATCCTGGTTAGTTTCATTTAATGCTGTTTGTCTGGTGTTGACCTCCCGCTGCAATCTCCTTATTTCGGTAATTTCATTTCTGATTGCATCGACATTTTCCTGAATTCTTGCTTTTTCAGTTTCATATTGTGCATCTATTGATCTGAGATATTGATCCATTCGATGACCTAGTGAGTCGTCAGATTCCGGAGGGCGCGTCCGTCTCACAATTATATTTGTTGCGTCTCGTATAGAGTTTTGTTTCTTTGTTTCCAGAGTACCGAGCGCTGTGCTGGTGTTAAAAATAGTCCTCCCGTCAATAGTAATTTGTGCCGTACCGGGCGTTAATACATCTTCCAACGCACTTATGGCAGCATCAGGATTTGCATACCGCCCCACTTTGCGCAGTTCATTTCGCAGTGCATCTTCAGTTGTTCGCAGGTCTTCAATCGTTGTTTGATATCCTTCTAAACTTTGCTGTTCTCCCGCTCGCCTCACCCCTCCCTCTGCTACTCCTCCACCCAGCGATAATCTGTCAGTATTTAGAGCA
>DATIIG010000038.1:0-1566 GCA_035479835.1 Saccharimonadales bacterium (SeqCode)
TTGACCGTTGGTGTAAAACAGTTTGTAATCCGAGTCTTTTTTCAGATTTTCAATAACGGTTGAGACAGACCGAACGCCAAGAAGATCATTCGGATTTTGGCCCGACCGTACATCTATAAGAATATAATCGGGATGATGATCTTTGTAACTGTCACGAAGTAGATATACCTCCTGATGCGTGAAGCGTGCTGCAAGATTATTTTGCGCCATAACCGTTGCGTTTTGAGGAATTTTTGAAGTGAGTTTATCGACAAATGTAAAGTTTGCGGTTGCTTTATAAAACGCGGGGTTATACGCAAGCGCAAACGGGCCGCGAAGAACTACCCGATAAAGAAAAATCGCATTGAGTATCAAAATACCGGCAATAACAAACCAATATCGTGCAATCAACTTAATTTTTTGTAAATACTTCCATGAGAAAATACTTGCAACCGACATAATAACCGCTGTCGGCGCGCTATAATGCAACCCCAAACCCCAGCGCGTGTCAAATCCGCTTGGCAAAAACCGGGATGCAAAATCGGCAAGCATCAGCGGCCAAAATGCAGGTGAAAAAATCGGAAGGAAACCGAAACTGTAAAAACTGTAAAACATCGTTCTTCTCTTGAGAGTATTGTCAAAAAGCGCAGTGACTTTTTGCACAACGCCCGGGGGCATATTGGACGAGTAAACATACGCGCCGTGAGAAAGACCCGGAATTAAAAACTCAATAGTAATAAGTCCCCACAAAAGCGACAAACCGATCGTAATAATGCCTATCTTCCACCACTTTCTATCCAGTAAAATAATTGCCAAACCGACTCCTACTCCGAACGGATATGTTGACTCTTTAAACCCCAGCGTTATAACTAAAAATAAAAAATAGAGCCAAACTTTTTTTCTCGCAAATGCCCAAAATGTCAGCATAAAAGGAAGCGTCATTACGGTAATTTCATGAAACTCAGTAATCACCGCATTTTGAAGTCCGACAAATAAAAAATAACAAACAAGTATGCTAAAAGATGCGAGTTTATTTTTTAGAATTGTATTGCCGATACGATAAAGAACAATTCCGCTGAGCCCCACGGCAAGCGCTTGTATCACCAAAATCATCTCACTTCTTTGCGTAAACCAATAAAAAGGTGAAAGAAGAAGTATGCTGGGCGGGAAATGATCGGCAAAGATAATAATATGCCCCAAAACAAAATGGTCAATAAAGGGTTTTTGAAAATGCGCAATTTTCCATATCAGCTCATCATACACCCCAAAATCTATGTAAAATACTTCAAGTTGCCAAAATCTGTTCAATGATACCAGTATTCCGGCTGCAGTAAATAATACAAAAAGAATAATTGCCCCGATATCGATACAACGGTTGTTTGCGAGGGAATGAATTCTTTTTAGCATGTGCATAGAACTATACGATTATTGCACTCTCTTGTAAAGAGCATACTTTCCTTCTTCCGCGATTTTTACAAAACTGGGATAGGAAGCCCAACAGGAGTTTGTATCCTCAAGTAAAAATAAATACTGATAATCCAGATTTTTTAGCATGCGTGAAAGCGCCGC
The DNA here is from genome assembly GCA_035479835.1 of Saccharimonadales bacterium (SeqCode). Lineage (GTDB taxonomy): Bacteria > Patescibacteriota > Microgenomatia > Levybacterales > UBA12049 > DATIIG01. The sequence goes on from DATIIG010000038.1 coordinate 1,549, forward strand.
GTCGGTTTTCTTCGCATT
>DATIIG010000039.1:0-18971 GCA_035479835.1 Saccharimonadales bacterium (SeqCode)
CTTCATTAATTTTCTCAACCGGTTCTCCCCGCGGATCTTCTGCGGTTAAAATAATAACATCATCAAACTCCGCTGCAATTTTTCCCATTTCCGGACGTTTTTTTGCATCGCGCGCTCCTGCTGAACCGAAAACGTGAATAAGTCTTCCCTCTTTCGGCTTTATTGCGGGTAAAAGTTTTGCAAACGCGTTGGGGGTGTGAGCAAAATCAATCATCACGGAAAAACTGTCTTTATACACGACTTCCTGTCTGCCGATAGGCGCAGTAAAACTTGAAACACCATTTCTTATTTCGTCCTCGGTCAAACCAAGCTGTTTGCAAACCGCAATCGCGGCCAGACAGTTATATTGATTAAACTCACCGAACAGTTTTGTTTGGAAAGGAAAAACTTTCGGATTTATATCCGCATTTTTCATCATTCCGTATGTCACCAAATTCTGAATTCTGAACTTTAAATTCTGAATTTTCTCATATGACATATCATCTCTATTTACAATCCCGACTTTCGCGTTTTCCAAAAGACGAAGTTTAACTTTTAAATATCTATCGTATGTTTTGTGGTAATCCAGATGCTCGTGAGTAACATTGGTCAAAACACCGATTGCGAAATGTACGCCAAAAACTCTTTTTTGGTGAATTGCATGTGAAGTCGTTTCCAAAACAACATACTTACATCCTTTCTGCAGAGCAAGTTTGAGGTATTTCTGAATTGCAAATGAAGAAGGAGTCGTCACATGAAATCCGACATCATAGGTTTTTCCCTCAACTGCCGCGCCGACTGTGGAAACCATAGCCACTTTTTTGCCCGCGCAGTTGAGAATATGATAAATAAGCGCTGTTGTTGTTGTTTTGCCATCGGTTCCCGTAACGCCGATAACGGTAAGCTTTTTTGAGGGAAAACCGTGCCACAGATTGGCCAAAATAGCCACAAACAAGTGGTACATATTCTTGAGATCTTGCCACATAGCCGTATTATAGCGGTTCTGAGAGGTAATCTCTACTGATGTTTCAGGAGTTAAACTGATTGATAAATGAGTTCAGAAGTGATAAAACGATGCCGAAAATAAGTGCCCAGAGAAAGCCGTCAACTTTAAAGCCGGGAACAATGCTGCTTGTCAGAAGAATAAGAAGCGCGTTGATGACAAAAGTAAAAAGTCCGAGTGTCACGATATTGATAGGAAGTGTGAGAAGAAGCAGCACGGGTTTGATAATTGCGTTGATGATTCCCAAAACTACCGCGGTAACCAAAGCGGCGAGAAAACTGCTCACATGTACACCGGGAAGTAAATACGCGGAGACCATGATCACGACCGCGCTTAAAACCCAGCTGATTAAAATGTTCATACTCTCATTAGACACCAAACAAAACCGGATGTCAAGTACTTGTTGACAAAATAAATATCCGACATTACAATCCACACTGTATGGCAGAAGTATTTGTAAACGAACCGCAGGGAGAAGTCCGCAAATTTTTATCGAGGTTAAGCGATACAGAAAGAATCAGGTCAACGTCCGGCATTTATCCTATTTCAAGATTTCTTGAAGATTGTAGTATGCGACCGACAACCCCATTCGCAATTGCTAAAGGACTAATTGATCATTTTTCTGCTCATGCACCAACAGCATCGCTTGCAGAAATGTATGGAGAAAATAATGAGGCAATTCCTCAGGAATGGAAAGAGCCTGAAATTATGAGATCTCTTCTATCCATGACAGGAAGCTTAGAGGCAGGAATGCTTGAAGCAGAAACATATATAGTTTATTCAGATCCTAATCTACAACCTCTAGCTGCAGCGAGAAGAAGAGATAATCCTGCAAGAATTCAAAATCTCAGAGATTTTGTGAACGGACTTCAGCAAACAATTCCTCAAGGTGAAGTGGGTAATCCTCAAAGCCGCAGATAATTTATTCCGTCGGAGGAATATTGTAGTAATTTAAAATATCTTTCGCGATGTCAAAGAATACCGGTGCGGCGGTTTCGGCGCCGTAGATTGAGCTGGTGGGCCTGTCAATAACAACAAGCATCAAAAATTTCGGATCATCAGCCGGCCCGAACCCCACAAATGACGCGATAGTTTTGGTCGGGTCGTAATGTCCCGCCACGGGAATTGAGGCGGTTCCTGTTTTTCCCGCTATTCTGTATCCTTTGAGTCTTGCAAACTGCGCTTCCCCTTTGTTAACGGCGTTGACCATAATTTCGGTCATCACTTTTGCCGTCGCTGCTGAGATGGGCTGGTCCAGAACTTTTGGCGCGATTGAAACTTCCTCTCCGTTTGCCGTAATGACCTTTGTCGCCACATGCGGCTCCATTCGCTTTCCTTCATTCGCGATCGCGCTGAACGCATCCAACATCTGCATGGCGGTCACGGAAATCCCCTGCCCGAATCCCGTCGTTGCCAAATCAACGGCATACCACTGATCTTTGGGTTTAAGTTGATTGGTCACTTCTCCCTGCAAGTCAATACCGGTTGTTTGCCCAATGCCGAATTTTGAAAGCGCCTCAAGCATTCGGTCAAGTCCGAGCTTCTCAGCAACAAAAACCATACCGGTATTGTCCGAGTGAATAATCACGTCGGTCATTGTTGTATCTTTGTAATATTTATCATTCCATGTATGAAGATCATAGCCGCCGACCGAAACCGGTCCCGCGCAGACCGGACATTTGGTGTCGGGTTTTATCAAATGTGCATCAAGTGCCGCCGACATGACCAGCGGTTTAAATGTTGATCCGGGCTCATATAAATTGGTGATGAAAGGGTTTTTGTACAAACTGCCGTCATATTTTTGGTATGTCGCGGGGTCAAATGAAGGAACAGCGCTCAAAGCCAGAATGTTGCCGGTTTTGGGATCCATAATTGCCACCATTCCCGCCCGCGCGCCGAATTTCTCAACACCGTCTGTAAGTTTTTTCTCGGCGATGTATTGAATCGAACGGTCAACAGAGAGAACCAAACTGCTTCCCTCGACCTGCCCGACCGTTTCACTGGCTTTTGCAAGAATCGGTTTACCGAACGCGTCATGGATTTGCAGAGCGTACCCGCCTTTTCCGCGCAGTAGTCTGTCGTAATACCCTTCAATGCCGAAATATCCTTGGTCATCCCCGTTTTGATTTTTTCCGACAAACCCCAGAAGGTGTGCTGCCATTGATGCCTCGGGATAGAAACGCGTTTGCTGCTGTTCAAATCCGATTCCTGCTAAATTAAATGTTTTGATTTGGTCTTTTTTTTGTGCATCGATTTGCCCGAGCGGAACCCAGAAGCGGTCTTTTAGAGAAAGCGATGCGCTTATTGACGCGCTGTCTTGTTCTAAAATCGGCGACAAAAGAGTAGTCACCTCATTTTTGTTTTTTATTTCTTTAGGGTTTGCAAAAACCAGATACGCAATTTTATTTGCTGCGATAGGAAAATTATCATTTGTTTTGATAACTCCGCGCGTAGCGGGAACTTTTATCAAGCTCCCATACTGCGACTGCCCCAGATCGGAGAGCTCCTGCGCTTTGACAACCTGCCAGTAAAAAAGGCGGGCTGTTATGGCAAGAAGACTAACAAGAAGAAAAAGTAAAACGGTGCGGTAGCGCCAGCTCATTGTTTGATCGCAATCGGCTGAGAGTTAGATAAAACGATTTGCGCTGTTTTTGTGGTAAATCCGATCTGCGCTGCTTGTGATGCAATATGCGTCAGCGACGAAAGGGTAAGAATTTTTTCATTCAAGAGTAAGTTTTCTGTTTTGAGCGCTTGCGTCTGCGTCTCAATACTACCAAGCGCTATGCCTGTTGTTGAAATGCGCGTCGAAACAACAATCTGCGCAATTGACAACACCAAAATAATGCCAATAAGGCTTGCAATAATAATGCTAGGTTTTCTCATATATTTTTCTCAAAGACGCGAAGTTTTGCGCTTCGTGCCCTTCTGTTTATTTTCAGCTCTTCCTCATCCGCCATAACCGGTTTTTTTGTAATAATTGTTCCCGCTCCTTCTTTTTCAAACTTCACAAACATTTGCTTTACAATTCTGTCCTCAAGCGAGTGAAAACTGATAACTACCAATCTTCCTCCGTTTTCCAAAAGTTCCAATGCTTTTGGAAGTGCCGTTTTTAAACTATTAAGTTCATCATTGACTGCAATCCGAAGCGCCTGAAACACTTTCGTGTTAGCACCGGCGCGAGCTTTGGGACTCGCCAGTCCTTTTATCCCGTATACGTTTTCAATGATCTTTGCCAACTCAAGCGTTGTAGCAATCTGGCTTTCTTTTCGTCTTCCCACAATAAGTCGTGCAATTACTTTTGCCCGTGTCTCTTCTCCGAGTTTCCAGAAAAGCTGAGTCAGCTCTTTTTCTCTGAGTCCGTTTACCAGATCCGCTGCCGAAACGCTCAAACTCGTATCCATTCGCATATCAAGCGGCCCAAGAGACCGGTAGCTAAATCCTCTTTGGCTTTTGTCCAGTTGATAGCTTGAAACTCCCAGATCAAATAAAATGCCGTCTACTTTTTCAAACCCGTTTTCTTTTGCAATCTTGTCAATATCTTTAAAGTTTCCTCGAACAAGTATTGTGTCTTCCCCGATTCTGAATTCTGAATTCTGAATTCTAGATTTTGCATATGCAATTGCGTCTGCGTCTTGATCAATTCCCAAAACTCTTCCTCCGCGTCTTATTATTTCCAAACTATGACCCGCGCCGCCCAGTGTCGCGTCAATGTAATTTTTGCCCGCTCTCACGCGCAAACTGTCTAGAACTACATTGACTAAAACGCTTTGATGAAAATCGCTCATGTCTTCCCCTCCGTCAATCTATTGGCAATGGGAGCAATGTGTTTTGCAAGCTCACTGTTATATTCTTCCCAGCGTTTTTTGTCCCATGCTTCAATAAATCGTGCCATTCCCAAAAATACTATCTCATCAAAAAGCTGTGCGTGCGTTTTTAAGTATGCCGGCAGTAAAAAACGTCCTTTTTTATCAAGCTGTACGCTCGTCGCGTTTCCCAGTAAAAATCGCTGTGTCTGTCTTGAGTCTTCATCCGTCAACGGTTTATCAATTGTTCCCTCAAGAAGCGTCTTCCAATTATCCAGTGCGACAATAATAAGCGATTTTTCAAATCCGGTTGTGACAATAAAGCTATCTCCCAGAGTTTTTCGAAATACACTAGGAAACGAAACGCGATGTTTTGCATCGATTTTCCCATCGTGCCGGCCAAGTAACATATTCACTTTGTAAAGAGCAGTAATGGTTAAAATGGTATCCCACTTTTTCCCACTTAATATCTATTCTTAAGCAAAACGGAAAGCATGTCAAGAGGTATTCTGGCAAAATATGGAGAGGGAATAAAAACAGACGCTATATGTAGGGGTATATATCAATTCGCTTTGCAGCTCCGGGAGAAAAGTCATCTTTTTCCTGTTGCATAAACCCGATTGTGTCATGTAAAAGATCAGTGCCTTCTCCATGCATCAAAAGCACCTCTTCAAATGCCAAAACAAAATCTCTTCCTACGCCCGCTCCCGCAAACGCGTATTCATGCTCCATAAAAACACCAAATCCTTCAATGAGCATCGCCGAAGCAAGCTGATTTGGGTTGATAATATTGTTAGGAAATCCCCACTCGTTTGATTCTATTTTTCCTTGTATTTCCTCAAATGTTTCATGTACCGTCATAAGAAATGCGTCATCTTCCTGCCTACCGGTTTGACGCAGTGCGCGACATATGGTAACCGCATCATAAAGCGAGAGCGGAAATGTGCCGGTTGGCGTAAATCGATCTCTGAATTTTAATACATTTCCGTAGTAAAACGGATCTGTTTCGGGATCCTGTAACAGCGTAGAAAAATTTCGATATGTATCTTCAAACTCTGCTACTCTTTTTTCATAACCCAGCGGATTTTGCTCAATCCATCGTAGGCTTCGTCTAAGGTGCGCGTTTACGTCAAAATAAACGCTTGCGTCAATCCATAATGAGCGTGCGATTTCGTTTTGCATAAGAACTGAAGTATAGCTTTTTTTCCGATGAAAATCAAACTACAGGACGCTTAAAGATCGAGGGTTTTTTCGACTTGGTAGACTTTGTTGTTATTTTTAGTGATTTTGAGGGTTAATTTGACCGATGTAACGCCTTCATCGTATTTGTATTTGCCTGATGAGGATGTTCCCAGAATTATATAACCGTTTGTGTCCGGATTGTTGGGCGTAATTGTGCTCATACCCGGCGTTACGTCAATGTGTCCGATGACACCACGCGGAACATTGGCTCCTGTGTTGTAGGTAAGCTCATAATCAACGCCTGTTATGCCGTCGACTTTGGAAATAACAAACTTGACCGCCTTTTTATCATCGCGGGCCGTCATGGTAAGTCCTATCTCATCAGGAGTAAGGGTGGGGATGACAACGTCTTCGGAATTTTGTGTAGCTTGCTTTGACGAACTGTTGCGGCTGGAAAGGACAAAAATTCCGCCGACGATGATAACAACGACGAGTACGGCAATACCGATAAGAACTCTGTTGTTTTTCATTAACACAAATATTGTACCAATTTCACACCCGTTGTCAACTCCGGGCAAATTATATCAAACGTCTCTTAACTAAGTCTTTCTAAGAAGTAGGAAACGAGGTTTTCGATTTTTATACGCTCTTGTTTTGTGGTGTCTCTATCACGAACGGTTACCGCATCGTCTTCCAATGTTTCAAAATCAATTGTCACACACCACGGCGTGCCGATTTCATCCTGCGCAAGATATCGCTTTCCAATATTGCCGCGGTCATCAAACGCTGTCATAAAATGCTTTTGCAAACTCTTATGTATCGAATTTGCTTTTTTGACCAAATTCTCTTTGTTTGCCAAAAGCGGAAACACCGCAACTTTGTACGGCGCGAGTTTGGGATGAAGTTTGAGAACAATTCTTTTTTCTTCTTCATGATATGCATCGATAAGAAGAAACAAAATAGAGCGGTCAACACCCGCTGATGTCTCAATGTCCCACGGAATAAACTCCTCACCGCTTATCGGATCTTTGTAGCTCATGCTTTTGCCCGAATATTTCTGGTGACGTGACAAATCCCAGTCGCCCCGGTGGTGAATTCCCATAAACTCGCTCCACCCAAAAGGCGCGTTATACTCAATATCCGTTGCCATGCGTGCATAGTGCGCGCGTTCTTTATCTTCATGATCGCGAAATCTGAGATTTTCTTCTTTCATGCCCAAAGACAAGAAAAAGTCCATACGGTTTTTCTTCCAATATTCAAACCATTCTTTGCCGTTTGCTTCGTCAGGTCGAATATAAAACTGGACTTCCATTTGTTCAAACTCGCGTGAGCGAAACGTGAAATTTCCCGGCGTTATTTCATTTCTGAACGCTTTTCCGATTTGCGCGATACCGAAGGGGATTTTAACTCTGGTTGAGTCAATAACGTTTTGAAAATTCACATGCACACCGTTGGTTATTTCTCCACGTAAGTATAATTCCTGTTCTTTCCCCTCAATAATGCCAAGATATGCTTTGACCAAAAGATTAAATTTCTGCGGATCTGTCCACTCAACTACCTTATCTTTATGTTCTTTTTCATGCGCCGAAATTTCTTCCGGTTTGTCTTCTCGAAACCGCTCGTGGCAAATTTTACACTCTACCAGCGGATCGGTAAATGCCTCAACATGTCCTGACGCAACCCACGCTTTGGGATTCATCATAATCGCCGCGTCAACGCCGACAATATCATCGCGAAGCTGCACCATATCCCTCCACCACAAATCTTTTAAGTTTTTTTTCAAAAGTGTTCCCGCCGGCCCGTAATCCCACGTCCCTCCAAGTCCGCCATAAATCTCACTGCCCTGATAAATAAAACCTCTGCGTTTACACAATGCAACAATTTTTTCCATGAGGTTATCCATAAGCGTATGATAGCAGAAAATGTTTGTTTACAAAAGAAGCTACGAGAGTCTGGAGATGAATTTTTTGGATTTCAAACGCCGCTCTAAAATGTTTTCGATGAAGTTTTGCGTATCCAGATATGCTGACGGGCGGTTTTTTGACCAAAACCCAAGCGTTGATAAAAGCTCTATCTCAAACTCATGCACTACTTCAACAATATTTTCCGCGTTGGCCAAACGAAACAGCGCGTTTTGCAAAAGATCAAACACATGTGCGTTTTCCTGATGCTCGGCGCAGAGTCCATCAACGATTTCGCAGATGTGATACGCAAACCCCACGCGCGTTAAGTCATTTTTCAAATCGCTGAAGTTTTCCAAAGTCTGTGCCTCGGTAACCAGAGCAAACCCCGACCCTTGATGCAGCGTTAAAATACATCGGTTAAACAGTTCTACATGCGGTGAGCGTCTGCTTTTAATTTTGCGAACACCCGGGGCTTTCACGCGGATTTTTCCCATTTGCTTGCTGTAAAGTGTGAGGAGTTTGTCTGCCTCGCCAAAATTTTTGCGTCGGATAACAATCCCTTCGATTTTAAAATTTCGCATCAGAGCTTAATTTTCGTCTCGTAGTCCGTCTGGAGTTTGAAACTATCCGTCTGTTTTCCATTCACCGTTGTGGTGTATGCGTTTGCGTCTGTTCCAGGTTGTTTTTGAATAAGAAGCGGCAGCGGTGAACCGCTTGCGACTTTAAACGGCAATTTATACGTTACCGAATACGACGCGCTTCCCTGCGGGCGAACTTCCAAAAATCCTTCAAACATCGTCTTTCCAAGCTCGTCGGATGTAGTAACTTTTACCTGTGAGCCGGAACTGCTAGTCAGTGTGCTGCCTTTGGGAACGTATACGCGCACCCAATCTCTCAGCGTAGCGTTTAAACACAGGCCTCCCCGCTCAAGATTGCAGTCGGAGGGCGGGAACGGATTTTTGTAGTGAATCGTCACGGTTTTTGAGATGCTTCCGTCAGAGCCGACTGAGTAGGTCTGGTCAACGTTTTCCGAGACGAACTGATTTGATTTGGCTCCGCCGAAATTTGCTTCATTGATATGAAGATAATCGCCGCTGAAGTCTCTGATTCTGCCGCCCGCATTCAGCGCTTCCACACCTTTTTGCGCGTCTTGGTTAAACAGATAAAACATAATATGTTTTTGTGAAGTTTGAGTCAACATTGCCTGGAAAAGCGGACCCCAGTAAAGTTTGGGTGAGGACGAAAACGCTTTGGTCATAATCGCATACATCAAATCTCCGATAATTCCTTTTCTGTTGTTTTTGACGTAGTTAACGGGCTGATCCACCTGTTGCTCAAGTTGATAAATCACCTGCGGACAATTGCAATGCGGATCGTTTTTGGTGGTAAATGTTTCTCCGTCCACAGTAATGTCTCCGAGAATATTCATCGCCGCGACGAGGGCGTTGGTGTCTATTGCGATAATACCGTCAACTTTTGCCGCTTGAGGCGAAGTTTTGTACATCGCCGCGAACGTGTCCATGGAAACTTTGTAATCGGGAGACAAATTGGTGTCGCGCAAATTAAACTCCGGAACTTTGGGAAGATATGCCAAAATCGGCGCGGGAGCTTTGGGTTTGTTGGGAATTGTTGCGTCAAGTGAGTAAATATCGGTTGAGTTTTCTACATGAATAACGCCGTGCTCGATACGAAATACCGAATAGGCGGTAATAAATCCGCCTGTGGGGCGAAGCTCTTTGTCATTTTGGAAAATCACGAGATATTTTTTGGTATCCGGCTCACCCAGAAGCGCCGGTAAAAGTTTAATAAGGGGACGTGCTTCATCGGCAAAGGTTACGCCCTGATCAATGATGCTTTTCCCCTTTTCCAGATTTGTGCGGATTTTATCTCCCCCGAAAAACGGCGGATAGTGATTGGGGTCAACCGCGTCAATTTCATTGCGCGCTTTTGTTAAAGCATTTGCGATATCATCAATGCGCGGCGTAATTTTGCTGAATGTTTTTACCGCGGTACTGATGCGCTGCTCGGCTGTGCCGCCCACAAAACTCCCTTTTCCTTTGAGCCCTAACACATCCTGATACGGTTTTACGGAATCGATAAGAATTGAGGCAGCATCAAGTCCGTCAAATCCGGCTTTGATCAAGTGCTGCATGTCGCTGTAATATCCGCTTGCGATAGGAATAAATTTGAGCGTTCCAAGGCCGTTCACGGCGTTTTGAGTATCCACCAAAGACGCGCGCGTTTTGACCAGCTCGACGGATGCCTGTTCGATATCCTGTTTTTTTGCCGCATCAAGCATCAACTTTGCTGCCGCGGCTGTTTTTTGCCCGCTGGTCACGGTTTTGGTAAGCGGCAGAAATACCGTAAAAATTGAAGAAATTGCCAAAAGGGCAACAACAACAATAAAAGCAATGAAATATTTTGACCGCTTCAGGGAAAGTTTTCGTCTTCTCATGTTTGGGATGGTGACAGATCCGGTGGTAGGTGTATTATCCGACTTTTGATTAGCAAAGTCAATTTTCTTAAAACCAGAATCCATTAGATAATCATAAAGAAAAACATTAGCATATGTCAAGTTTTGAGGTTCTTAGAGGGCGCCGCGGCCGGTGATCATGGCCCAGGGAGTTTTTGCAATAAGCCAAAGATCATAGAGAATTGAGCGTTTATGAACGTAATCCGCGTCCATTTGAATTCGCTTGTCAAAATTTATCTCACTTCTTCCCGAAACCTGCCAAAATCCGGTAAGTCCCGGTTTCACAGAAAGCACGACCTTAACAGAGTCTCGAGTTGAGGGATATTTTTTCTGTTGTTCCCGCAGTTCGTCAGGATAATACGCGCGCGGACCGACCAAACTCATATCACCCACCAATATATTAAGAAGTTGGGGAACTTCATCAAGCGAGTGTTTGCGGATAAATCTGCCGATATTTGTTACCCGAGGATCTTCTTTCAATTTATAGCTTCCTTTTTTATAGTCTTCCAACAGCTGCGCGTATTGCGGATTTTGTCGCAAAATCTCGTGCGCGTTTTGCACCATCGAGCGGAATTTATACATTTTAAAAAGTCTACCGTTTTTTCCCACGCGCTCCGGCGTATCGGCAAAAATGGGGCCGGCAGAGTCAAGCTTGATCAGCACCGCAACCACGAGAATGACGGGAAAAAAGATTATAAGGAGAATTAAAGAAAAAATTGCGTCAATAAAACGTTTTCCAAGTTCATAGAACGTGCTTTTTTTTACTTCGACGTACGGCATAAAAAATATTACGCAAGATGCTCATGTGCTGTGCCGCTTAAACTCTCAACGAGTTTTTTAATCTTGGGCACCGATTTTTTCGGACAGACCAGAATTACATCACCGGTATTAATGATAAGCATATCGTCCAAATCTATCCCCACCAGAAGCTGATCGGTATAATTAAACACCAGGCTGTCTTTGCAATCCTCAACCATCACTTTTCCTTTTGTGACGGTTTCTTCTTCGTTTGTTGAAAGCGCTTCTTTCAGAGATTCCCACGCGCCCACATCGCTCCACCCTAAATCCGCGGATAAAACCAGGACATTATCAGGACGCAGTTTTACCAGAATTAAATCGTCAAATGACACTTTGCGAAGAAGCATATATTCCTGTGCTAACGTTTCTTCAAACCGGTCAGTTTCAAACGCATCGCTGATTTTTTCAAGGCCCTGTTGCATAGACGGCGCATATGCTTTATACATCGAGACAAGAAACGCCGGCGTTGAAACAAAATATCCTAAATTCCAGACAAAATTTTTGTCTTTGAGAAATGTCTGGGCTTCTCCAAGCTTCGGGCGATAGACTAGGCGTTTGAAATTATACATTTCTATGCCGTCTCTTTCATCCTTTTTGACTCCGAGCTCAATCCAGCCCATGTTTTGATTGGCAAAGCGGGCTTTCTGCGCAATGAATACAAAAGGGGAATGCTCTTTTTCAACTGCTTCTTCCGCGAGTTTGAGACTTTTTTTGAAAGTTTCAATGTGTTTTACGAGATGATCGCTCCACAAAATCGCGATCGGCTCGTCGGGAAACTTTTTGTTCAGAAGATACGCTACAAGTCCTATCGCGGGCCCCACGTCGCGCATTTCAGGCTCAAAAATAAAATTTTGGGGTGGAATTTGAGATAACTGCTCCCGTACGGTTTCCTCGTAGCGCTTGCCTGTTGCCACATAAATATCCGAGAATGAAAACTGCGGAGAAAGGCGCTCCACGGTTTGCTGAAGTGTTGACTTATCGCCGATAATTTTTTCAAATTGTTTGGGTGTGTTTTTGCGCGACAATGGCCATAGTCTTGAACCGACGCCACCGGCAAAAATAACAAGTTTCATTGTGTTTGTCCTTTTATGTATGCCATAAATTGCTGCTTAAATTGTTCTTTGCTAAACCGGGCAGCTTGCTCTCGACAGAGTTTCGGGTCGAATTTTTTCTTCATAAATCGTTTCATGGATTTCTCCAGAGCTGAGACCGTCTGCGGATAAAAAAACATGCCTGTTTTTCCGCTTACGATTGTCTCAAGTGCTCCATCGCTTTTATATGCCAAAACCGGCTTTCCCAAACTCTGCACCTCCAAAACAGTCAACCCGAAATCCTCTTTCCCCGGAAAAATTAGGCCGTAACTCCCCTTATAATACTCTAGCAGCTCTTCGTCAGTCAAGTAACCTAAAAACTCGACGCTGGGCCCGGCAATTGATTTGAGATACTGCTCCTGCGATCCGGTACCGATAATCTTCAGCGGTAAATTCAATCTGTTACATGCTTTTATTGCCAGATCAATGCGTTTGTAAGGAACAAGCCGGGAAACAATCAGAAGATAGCCGATAGCAGATGGCTTATTGTGTATGGTTTTTTCGTTTTTTTCCATTTGCCATAAGCTATTTGCCATAAGCGTTATCGGAGGATAGATGACCGTTGAGCCTCTGCCGTAATATTTTTTAATTCTTCTTTTTACTTCTTTTGAAATCGCGATATATTTGTCAGGCCGGTGCGCGGCGAGTTTGTCCCACGTTTGCAGGTATGAAGTAAACGGTTTTGCAAGAAAACGCAGAATCGGATTTGCAAAGTATTCTTCGTACCCGCTCCATAAATATCGGGTTGGAGTTAAACAATAACAAATGTGCAAAGTCTGAGGTTTGGTAATAATTCCCTTTGCCGCCTCGGAGGTTACCGAAATTACCACGTCAAACTCGTCAAAATTCAGATTTTCAAAAGCAATAGGCATAAGTGTCCCCAGATATTGATGCGCTGATTTGATAAACGGAAATTTCTGAAGAAATGTTGTTTTGACGCGCAGTTTACTTGCCCATTTTGCTTTTTGCGGATGATAGAGCGAGGTGTAAAGCGGCGCGCCCGGGAAAAGCTCAGACAAGGCTAAAAGAACGCGCTCGGCGCCCCCCCATTTATTGACCCTGTCGTAAACTAAAGCAACTTTCATAAATTTGAAGAGTTTGGGAGGCAGTTTTTTCCCAGGAGAACATTGTAGCTTGTTTTTTGCCTTTTTCAATATGCTGTTTGTAAAAATCTTTTTTCTTTGTTAAGACCTCACGAAGCGTTTTTTGCATGTCCTGCGTATTTTTCGGATCGAAATATACCGCCGCGTCTGCCGCAACTTCCCGAAGGGATGGAATATCAGATGCAAGAACCAAACAATTATTGCTCATTGCTTCCAAAACGGGAAGTCCGAATCCTTCCATAAGAGAAGGGATAACAAGCGCGATGGCGTGTTGATATAAGTTTGCCAATTCTTCATCGCTTACAAAACCCTTAAACAAAACACGGTTTTCTAAACCAGTTTTCTGTACTTTTTCTTTGAGGCGTTTGTAAAAATAATCTTCTTTGCCGACAAGAAGAAGGGAAATGTCATTCTGAGGCTTTGCCGAAGAATCCCGGGGTCCTTCACTTCGTTCAGGATGACAAAGCATGGAAAATGCATCAACTAACCGATCCAAATTCTTATGCGGATAAGCGTTGCCAACGTACAAAAAGTATTTGGTATTTAGTATAGAGTATGCAGTATTGGATTTTGGGTGAAGCATTTTATCTATCCCTTCGCGTGTTACAACTATTTTATCTTTTGAAACATGAAATGTTTTCTCCAAATCATCGGCAACCGCATGCAGCGGAACAATAATTTTTTTACTTTTTTTCAACGCGTGAGATAAAACTCTGTTATAAACCACGCGCTTTGTAAAATATAACGGCATGGGAAGTGTTGATGCTTTTCCCGTAGGATAGTGCGTAATAATCAGATCATGAATAGTAATAACAAACGGTTTGTTATAAAAAATCGGGTGAGAAAAATAAGGAAAATGGACAAGATCACAATTTTCCCTGTTGAGAATTTTGAGAAATGCTATCTGCTCAGCAAAACTGTGCCACCTCGCATCGGCTTTAATGAGTTGAAAGTTGAGATTTGAAAGTTGAGATTTGATTTCCTCACTGTCTTCGCTGCGGACAAACAGCATGTACTCGTTTTTCTTATCAATTTTCGCAAGCTCCGCAACAAGATTGCGAATATATCTTCCCACCCCGCTCTGCGCCCACAATCTGCAATCAATCCCAATCTTCATATTATATAGATCGAAGAGTTAGCCATTGTTTTAAACTAATTCCCCCGCCAACCATCCAATTTACAAAAAACGGATATTTATTTTTATAATGTTTGTCATAAAAAATTTTCATTGCTTTAAATCTGTGCTTTGTTGCGAAGAGCTTGCGCTCTTTTGTCGCCGTTGTTACATCTTTTGATTCTTTTCTTATTCCTGCAGTAACTCCCTTATGGTGGAAGATTTCAACATCGGGAACGTAATAAATTTTCCACCCGTTTTCCTTGAGCCGGAAACAAAACTCAATATCCTCACCGTAGAAAAAATAATCCTCATCCCACCACCCGATTTTTTCTCCCGCTTCTCTTCGAACAATCATAAACGCTCCGGCCAGCGCATCTATCTCATGAACGGTGTTTAAATCTTTATAGCCCAGACTATATCCGCTGAAAAGTTTTGCATGCGGAAAAAGTTTTGAAAGACCGGAAAAATGTGTGAATGAATTCCAGGGAGTGGGAAATCCGCGGTGCGTTGCGTCGTCAATTTTTCCGTTTGCCATAACCAGCTTACACGTTGCCGCACCCGCGTCTTTATGAGCGTCCATAAAGGTAGTCATATATTCCAAAACTCCTTGCTTTATAACAGTATCGGGGTTGAGAAAGAGGACGTAACGGCTCTCGTTCGTTTTTTTGATACCCAGATTATTGCCGCCGGCAAACCCGACGTTTTTACGACTTGCCACAAGCGTAACATCAGGAAATTCTTTTTTCACCATTTCCGCGGACTCATCAGAAGACGCGTTATCAACAACAACAACTTCAAATGAAATTTTTTTTGAAACTTCATGCTCAAGCGACGCAAGCGTTTCGCTCAAAAATTTTTTCGTGTTATAGTTAACAATAACAATAGAAATATCAATCATAGTTCTTCTTTTACCGCGGAGTCGTAAACCCCTTCAAGTTTTTCAACGATCGTATCCCAATTATACTCTTTCTCCACAATTTCCCGGGCGTTTTTTGCAACCGTTTCATATAATGTTTTATCTTTTAAAAGATTTTCCAGACTTCGGGCAAATTCCTCTGCCGTATCTGCAACCAAAATATCTTTTTTGTCCGAGACTTCCAAGCCTTCAATGCCAAGATCAGTCGTAATAACCGGAACGCCCGACGCCATTGCTTCCAGAATTTTGTAACTTGTTCCCCCGCCCACCCGTATCGGCGATAAAAGCGCAAATGCTTTTTGAAAAATCTGCGCCGTGTCAGATGCATTTTCATCAAAAATGATATTTTTATCTCCTAAGCTTTTCATATCATCCGGAATATCTCTTCCTACAATCCAAAGTTTTATTTTTTCATATTTTGAAACTTTCGGCCAAACGTCGCGTATAATAAATCGTGCCGAGTCCCGGTTTTGTATCCATTTAAAATCTCCGATAAAAAGAATTCTCTTTTCCTTTTTTTCAACTTTTAACTTTAAACTTTTAACTTTAAACTTTTGCGTATCAACGCCGTTTGGTACTACCCCGTCCGCGTGCATAATTTCTTTTTCCCTCTCAGACACCGCAACGAGTTTTGTTGCCCGTTTCCAAAATGCTTTTTCCTCTTTTGCAAGTTTTACAATATCCGCGTATAAAAGCGGGCGAAGATACACACCCGATTTCTCTGCAAAGCGTTTATAGACCAGATATTCGACGTTGTGTTCAACAAGAACGATCGGCAAAAATGTTTTGGGAACGTTTTGCATGACATATGAAGTTTCAACGTGAATAAGATCAAACTGCGTCTCTCCCAAAAGCTCGACAATTTTTTCTTTCATCTCTGTACTGGTGTGCCCGGTAATCAGAAATGAATGGAGAGAGGAAGCCGATTTAAGAATATTTTTCAGCGACCACTGCTTTTTGCGCGAAACAGTAATAACTCTTTTGCAGATTTTTTCGACCTCTTGCCTATCCTCTGCTGTTTGGTAATCTCGTTTTTCGCAGACTAATGTAATTTCGTGTTTTTTGGAAAGCCGTTTGATAATGTTAAAAAGCCTGATATGCCCGCCCGAATAAAGCGGATACGGAAGATATGACGAAACGATTAAAATTTTCATATAAGCTACGGTTTTTGATGCAGATCATATAAAACGTATTGCGGCGTTTGCGCGATAATTTTGTATGTTTTTGCAAAACTGAAATCATCTTTTGTCGGATTTGCCAAAACCAGAAAGTCTGCTCCCATTTTTATCATTTCGGGAAGCGGTTTTTCATAACTTGCCCATCCTTGTCGCTTGGTTTGATAAAGAAATGAAGTATCGCCGGTGTAATTGGCAATTACTTTTGCATTTTTCGGAGTCAGTCTATCAACCGCCTCGCCCGCAACAATAATTGACGGATTGTTGATGTTGAAGTAATCCCGGACTTGCTTCCAGGAAAAATAAAACATGACACCAAGACTAATAATAAATAACAAAGAACAAACAACGCGCAAAGATTTAGTTCTCGTGAGTAGAAATGCGCTCCCGATCCCCATAAAAATCGCGATTGTCGGCATAATAAGTATTTGATAATAATCATGCTGCACATTTCCCGTTGCAAAAACTGTTATGTACAAAAGTGATGCAACCAAAAAGCTGTAGAAAAAGAGCCGGTGTTTGATAAATTTTGCCCAGATAGCGCCGATGACCAGAAAGACAACGCCGCCATATCCGCTGATAAGTTTTGTTAAACGTTCATAAAAAATCCAGCGGAAAAACGCGGGGCGAAATCGAATGCCGTTTCCGTTGAGAAGCCATGACGAAGCCGGAATACCCGCAGGAAAATTTTTAATCCAAAGCCGCCATAAAATAAGCGGTAAAACTGCAAGAAAAGCAAAAATATACAGCTGCCATTTTTTCAGTATATTGATACCGAACTTTTCCCATGCAATAACCGCCAGCGGCAAAAGAAAAAACGCTGCGTATGGTTTCAAAAGAAGCGATACTGCGGCAAAAAGTAACGCCAGACCAAACATTATCCAACTTTTCTTTTCTATCCAACGATCAAAAAAGTATATCCCTCCAAGAACCGTCATTGCCATTGAAGGATCAGGCAAAATAGTCCGACCATAGTAAATATTATAAGGCGTAAATGCAAAGAAAAACGCACTTAAAAGTCCGGTCAGTTTTCCTGCGCGTTTTGAGACAATAAGGTAAATAAACAAAACTGAAAGAAGCGATGAAAAAATAGTGACAAGTCTCCCCCACTCCTCAATGGTGAAAACTCCCAGAAACTTAAACAACCCGGCCTGTGCGCTGTTGTAAACCGGAAACTCAACAAACCGATATCCCTGCGGATTGTCAAGACCTGAGGGGACATTTGATAAATCGTCAAACCGCGGATGCAACAAATCAAATCCGTATTTTACAAAGTTTCGCGAGACTGCCGATGTATCTGCCTGGCGCCAACTGTGCCAGTCCGCGATCGGGCCGTTAAAGCGATACAGGCGCACAACAAATGCAAAAAAAATAATAAGTGCGAGAATAAGAAGCGGATGGCGGAGTTTATTTATTGACATCGATTGTGTAGGTCTTTTTTGTTCTGACAATTTCTTCAATATCTCCTGTTTTATCAAACTGGTACACCCTGGCGCTTGCCGATCCCTCAGCGCTATCAAGCGCGAGATTTAAATTATCAACTTGATGAACCGTGAGATTTTCATTTTGGAAGGTAAACCACAGCGCGTCTTTGAGTCCCACGGGAAATATCCACGCGTCGCCCTGTTTTACCGGCGTGTTAACAAAATAAAATACGGGATTGGGAACAAAATTCCGATAAAACGTGTCGTTGAGATTTACCAGAAGTTTTGAGGTAATATCGCCTGCCTTTTGCCAATCTCTGTTGAGAATTTGAAGCTCCGACACATGATACCAGCTAAAAAGTATAACAATTGCGCATATTAAAATCGCGGCGGCAACGCGGCTTACTCTTGCAAACTGCGTATACATTTTCTGCATCGCCCATACTACAACGATAATAACTCCAAATGATCCGAGGTACAGATATCGTACCGCGATATTCCCAAGTCCCAAAAACGGCAAAAGCGGAACGAAAAAGAAGATTGCCGCGAAAAGCAAAACTTTTTTATCCCCTGCGGTGAGTTTTTCCCAAACGAAACGGTACAAAATCACAAATCCCGCCAGAATAACAACCGCCGCGACCGCAGCAACAGCGATGTGGCTTTTTCCGTATGCGCGAAGATTATCATAATACGAGAGCACCGGATGTCCCAGAACAGTCAATGCAACATACCCCAAAGCATTGCCCAAAACATTAAACGGCAGAGCCGAAAGCCGGTAACTGTAATCCCCGTTTCCCCAAATCGCTTTTGCAAAAAATCTTATTGCAAGATACAACGGAATCGGCAGCAGAAAAAGAAGATAATACGCCCGCTTTGTGATATTTTTGAGCGAATTTTTTCCGCTTACAGCCGCGTCATAAAGAATGATAAGAAACGGCGCGACAATTCCATACTCATGGAAAAAAGGCGCAGATAGCGTACTTAAAAACGCTAGTGGAAGGAA
>DATIIG010000040.1:0-13364 GCA_035479835.1 Saccharimonadales bacterium (SeqCode)
CACTGCTCGTCATGGGCTATCGCGCGGTTTGCCCACCACGTATGCCACCGGTTAAAAAGTAACAAATCCCAAAAAGAAAACGGCGAGGAAATTTGATCCTTATGATAGATAAATATATACTTTTGTATTCCGAAAATGTGCCATATCGGCGTCCCATCGAGAATTGTTTTAGTATAAGAAAGAAAGAGAACCAGAACAGTCAGAGGTAGCGTTACAAGAAATTGCAAAATTTTTTTCCGTTGTTCTTTATACAAAAACAGACAAACAACGAATGCGGCAAGCAAAGAAACACCCAACGCAAAAAATCTAATGCTTATCACAAACCCCAATATAACGCTGACAGTAATAAATAATTTAAACGGCTTTTTTGTGCCGAGTGCTTTAAGAAAAAAATAAATTGTCAGAAAAATAAACGGCAACTGTGTGCTCTCAAGAAGCGGAAGATAACTAAACTGTCCCATAAAAAGCGGCTCATTTACAAAAATTGCGCTACAAAGAAGCGACAAAAGCGTGTTTTTTAAAATGAGTTTTGCAATTAAAAATATAACCAGTCCCGAAAGCGCGATTAGAAATACGTTAATCGTCTCCGCATTGTCGAAAATCAGAATCGATAATGCGCCGATATAGCGGCCAAGCGGGGGCTGATCGTGAATGATCATGATTGGATTTACGCCCTGCAAGAATGCGCCTGCCGCAAAATTCTCAAGCGCCTGATCGGGAATAAAACCGGGATTGTTTTTGGTAACATACTGAGAACTGTAATATTCTTTTCTGAAATTTTCATACCGGGTGCTGTAGTTTCTTGCAAAATAGCTATCAGTGTGAGAGAAAAGAATAATAACCGGCCGAAGGAAAATAAAAAATAAAACTGCAATGCATGTTATTTTGTAAGCAGTTTTGTTTTTCAGAAGATTTACCATTATGGTACCCGTGTCTGAACGCGTATTCCGCCTTTTACAACTTTATCTCGTATTACTTTTCCATCTTTTTCACGACTCTTAAGCCAGTCTGTTAAACGAAACGGATATTGTGTATCCGGCTCAAGGATAAAAAATGCTAAATCGGATTTGGAAACCGGTATGTAATGATAGGTATTTTTTCCGTACCAAGCAAACAAATATTGATACGTGTAATCATAAATCGGCGGTGTGTACGTTACATACTTAAACGGCTTGCCTTTTGCTTGCAAGTAAATATAATCAATACCCGCGACTTGGTTTCTGTAGACTGACGCATCGCCCTCCCACCGAGGTCCGGTAACATTTTTGTATAACTCCAAGGGTTTCAAATTTAAAATAAGTAAAATAACGACTGCGGCAAGTATTACAAACGCAAATTTCTTCTGTTTACGACAAATATCAAATGCTATTGCCAGAATAAAGATGTAGAAAAGCGGAATGCCTACGACATAGTGACTCCATACATCACCCGATAAAAAGTTAAGTCCCACGAAAAAAACAACAAGTGTAATTATGATTATTTTTATAAATGATTTTGTTTGTGTGATTGTTTTTTTGTAAAAATAAATAACAGACGCGAAAGCAAAAATCAAAAGAAGTGTTCCAAGCAGGCTGTTTTTCACCGCCAGTGTTTCATCCCATAAATTTTTTAAACTTATCAGCCTGTTTAATATTTGCGGGGAAAACGAAGAAACGCTATTGCCAGCCGGATGCGTAAATGTTGCGACTAAATTTTTGGACATTAAAAACTGATGACGAAGCTCAAACAGCATCCTTGGTGCAAGAATTATCAAAAAACCTAAGACTGTAGACAAAACATATGAAACGCGAATTTTTTTCCATATTATAATAATAAGAGAAAGCACCATTGCGCTATCCAAAAGAAGTCCGAAAACTATCTCAGTATCAAAAATAAGCCCCAGAAGCACTCCAAAAAGTAGGAAATAGTAAAACGGAATTACTTTTTTCTTTTCGAGAAATACAAACATGTGATGAAACAGAAGAAATAGAAAAACAATAAAAAACGGCGCGAGATTCGGATTCCAGATTTGCGAGGTTATGCCGATCATTACCGGTGAAACGGCAACAAGTCCCGCAAATGACAGACCTAAAAAATTTCCCGAAATTTTTTTACCGAGAATGTATGCAATAAAGGATGTAAGAATTCCGGTTATTGCAATAAAAACAACAATTCCTGCAGGATTTCCGCCGGAGGGAATAAAAGGCACAATCAAAATGTAATACCACCACGGACCGTAAAAAAGTCCGTGAAGCCCCGTGGTCGGGCCGATAAGAGGAAGTTTATGGGTAGAGAGAATTTGCGAAACCGCAAGCATGTCACGCCCCACATCATACGTAAAGGCAAAAGAGCCGGTAAACGCGCCCTGTAATCGAAGAAACGCTCCGATCAGAAGAATAATTCCTAAAAGAAAAAGCGTGCTATTTTTTTTGAGGTTTTTCATTTTCAATACTTTCTTTTATAATTCCAAGCGATAACATTTTCGCGATAATTGCATCTTTTTGGTCTTTGTTAATATATAACTTTGTTTCCAGATCAACGCGCGGGTCAGGCGCACCTGCTGAAACGTAACGGATATTTCCATTTCGATATGTATCCAGCGTTACGTAGTTTTGATGCAGGAAATCAAGAAAAAACTGAGCATATTTTTCCGGACTGCTTCCCAAAATAAAGTAGCGTTTGTCAAACCATATGACAGCGGGTTTATGGTTGTTAAATTCGCTCATCAACTCTGTCATGATGCGGTCTGATTTGCTCATCGCGGGAATTAAAAACTGATATTTTGAAGGGAGCTTGCCGTTGACATATGTCAATTCTCCAAACTCAAGCGGCCCGATCCAGACATAATCGTTTTTACTACTGACTTGATTTATTATGGGAGCTATTTGGGGCCGGTCATAAATTAGCGGCGCGGTCCCCATATACTTTCCGTACATTTTAACGGTAAATTTATTCATTAGAAATAAAAACGAGAAAAATCCGTAAATACTCAAAAGCACAAACAGAGCCGAAAATAAAAGTCTTCTATTGTATTCCCGCTCTTTCAACTCAGTAAAAATTGCGGGAACTACAAAACAGAAACTTGCAAGAGACAAAAGAATATAAACGGCCGATTGATAATCCTTTTCTCCCGATGTTAACGGATTACTTCTTCCGTTTGCAAAAATAAACGCAAGTATTACAAACGAGGCAAGGGTGAATTTGCGCTTAAATAAGAGATAAACGATAAGCGCTACGTTTCCAAGAGCCAAAGTTATGTTAAGCGGATATACAAAATTAAAAGTAAATGATTGATTGAGAAGTGAATGGAAATTGTTGAAAAACTGGTTGGCAATAATGATACCAAAGCGTATCGGATTTGTAGTTACTTGCCCGCTAGAACCTTCGTAGTAAATATAATACTTCTGATTAAAGACAATGCTTTGGTATAACCACTGAGAGAAACTTCGAGTTACGAAAAGATATAGTGCAAAAACAATGTAAGGTGCTGCAAGGGTTATGAGAAACCAAAACGTACCGCGTGCAAAAAGTTTTCTTCGGTTCTCCAGCCAGTACAAATAAACAGTAAACAAATAGAAAATCCCTACAAGATAAATATATGTTACCGAACTCAAAACAGTCAAAGCAGTAAGTATTGAAATAAAGACCGTGTCGCGCCGAGTTAACGGCTGACTAAACAGCGCTTTCAAAAGCAAAAGGACAAAAACAGGAGCGATAAATATCGCTGCGATGTTATCGGCAATGAGCATATGTCCCCAGAAATATGTTGCGGCAATGCCGAAGATAAAAAGAAAAATAAGATAAAAGCGCGCTTTGACAAATCCGGCTGATTTTTTGATAAATGAAAAACTATAAAGTGAAAAAAGAAAAAGTAAAATGCTATAGACGATGCGAAATCGGACAAATGACATGCCGCTGAACAAATAAACGATTGCTCCGACAAAGTAGCTGACCGGCCCATGATGTGAGAAAAATCCTATATACGGCAGACTTCCATGCAGAATAAGCTTACCGCCGAGCATGTTGTCAAACTCGTCGGGATAACTCTCGTGCAGTGTGTTGCCGTAAAAAATAGCGTAGAGAAGAAATAAAAGCGCAGCGTTACCCCAAAAGATCGGTTTTTGCCAAAACCGTTTTGTCTCATACGGAACAAGGATAAATATGTCGCGCAAATCGTGCAAAAAAGATTTCATGCCACTATAGCAATTCTACCATAAATTATACCTTTGCAATAACTATTTAAACGCGAATTTATAGAAGCTGAGATGCTGTGACTGGAGTTCGTATGCGACCGAGGAGGTAGAAAACGTACAGTTTGAAGGTAAAAAAGATACTACATAATTACTTCCGATATCTTTAAGAGACTGTTTGATAGAAACCATCGCGCAGTCGCGCATCGCAAGTGAAAGCTGCATAATTTTCTTCTTTCTCGTATCAAATTTGCTTTGCAAATTAAACTGTGTTGTGCTTGATTCGTAGTAAGACGCTCTGCCGGTCATTGCAGAAACAACGGGTTGGGGTATAAATCGAGGATCTGAGTAGTTAAACGAGGGCAAAACGACAATAAAACTGCTCTCCGGCACCGTTTCATGAATTTTTTCATACATTGAAAGCTCTTGATTGGTAATAAGAAGCGGATTAAATCCGAATAAATAACCTCCCGTGTACTGCGCAAGCCCGATACTGCAAGATAAAACGAGAACTGAAATTAAAATGACTTTGAAAAACATCTTCTGTCGATTTATAATATTTGCCCATGCTATCCCGGCAGGAACAGATAGGAAGACAAGCGCAATCCATAAAAACTGCCCGATATCAAAAAGCGATGGGGTTTGAATAAACAGTGTTGCAATTGCAATCGGCAGCAGGGTAGCAAAAAATAATACAAAGTTATAATCGCTCCAAAATTCTTTCTTAAAAAGTTTATAAGTCTTGAAAAGAAAAATGGTGCGTAATCCGAGATTTAATAGCCAGAACAGGCAGATCGCTTGCGCAAAAAGAATCGTCAAGCGAAATATATTGCTATGCGCTGCATAGATTGAGCGTTTTATTTCCCACTGAAAATTTGCAAATGCGGGCTGACTCATAAAATGGGAGTAAAGAAAAAAAGGAGAAAAAACAAGTTGTCCGTATCCCAGATTGTTGGGAAAATATGTTACCGCGGTAATGATTCCGGTTAGTACAACGGTTAAAAAATAATGCATAGTTTCCTTTGAGCGGTAGCGGATAAGAAAATAGAGAGAATAAACTGAAAGCGTTGACAGAGCGATAACGCCGATGTAAACTTTCAACTCTGACAAAACACCAAAAACCAGAGCTGCAATAATCCCATATCCAAGGCCTTTCCTGATTTTTGGAATAAGATAAAACCCGATTAAAAGCATTGCGATTGATAAAAGAATTAACGGATTTGTTGTTAGCTCAACAGGCTGCACCATAGTCAACTCAAGCGGACTTGGTTTGAAGTGATTCAGCAGCGAAAAGATAAATGCAAAACTCTGCCCGAAATATGCAAAAAAAAGCGTGAGTCGAATTGCCGTTTTACTTTTGGTAACCGATGATGAAAACAGATAAAATCCTGCGCCGTACAAAAGCGCGATGAGTATCGGAAAAAATCGAAAATATAAATCGGTAATTTGGAGATGATATAAATTTGCAAACTGGAAAATGAGAAAGTCAAAAAAATAATGATAGCCGCGAAGAGGAATACCAGATAGCTCAGGATGATTCGGTGGGAATGAAAGATAAAAACTCTTGATGTTTGCGATATGCACAATTCCATCCGTTGCATTAATCCCGAAAAACTGCAAACCGTCTTTTGTCATAAATCCGGAAAAAAATGTTATAGAGGTAAAACAAACTGTTCCAAAAAGAATTATAAGTATTGTCCAAATGTCAATTTTATTTGTTTCAAAAACAAGCAACTGTTTCCTTTTGAAAATGCTGTAAATTAACAAACCCGCAAGCACGGGAAAAATAAGTAAGGGAATTTTTATCCACGCAAAGGCGTATGTACATAGCAGAAAAAACGCAATCCCGCAGGTCCACGAAATAGTCTCTATTGCAACACGTTCAAGTTTTGGCGCAAGCAAGTTTACTAAAATTCTTCCCGGAATATAAAAACTGAAAACTGACGCAAGGATAAATGCCGCAAAACTTAGAGGATTCATAAAATTTCGTATGCGGTAACTGCTGTTTGTCCGTTTGTATAATAGATTTTCTTAATCGGTTTCATGTTTTTTGCACTCGGAATTTTTGTCGACATATAAATATCTCCTTTTGAAAGTTTGGGCAAACAATCACCGAAATATATATTGTCGATATTGAAACACGGCTGCCAGATTCTGCTTGAGCCGCCGCTTGCGATATAACTTTTTGGATCATATTTGGAAAAGAACAGATAGTAAATATACATCTGCTCAAAGTCGCTTGCGAACGTAACCTTTTTACCTGCACTTTTTTCCTGATTCGCAAATTGTACTGATTGCTTATAACCATACAGCCAATCTTTTTCAAAGTCTGTATTTGTGTGAGCAAAATATTGATGAGAAAAGTATATAAAGTTGATAAATAAAAGCCCTGCGCCGATGGCTATAATTATTCTTCTATAATTCTTACTTCTCACCAACGAGAACAACGCAATCCATCCCAATGCTTCAAAAATCTGCCACGTCGGCAAAAATGTAAGCGATCGTTCGGCACTCGGGCTATCAAATGCAAGGGCAGATGCAACAGGTGCTATGAAAAACCACGCAAAGATAAGCACAAAAGGTAGAAATTTTCGTTTTGAAAAAGACTCAAGCGTTTCGCGTGTTAAGAAAATCATCCCCGCAACAATAAAAGGTAGCGAAAACAGATACAAAAGCCCCATGCCCGGAGCATGATGACGATTTAAATCGCCCGTTATAAAAAGCCAGTTGGGCGCAAAATGTGAAAGATAATTTTGTATATACGTGTCAACAAAAACCAACCGTCTGTTATGCAAAAGCGCGCCGATTTTATCTCCCGATGCCTCCTCTTGTATAGTTTCTTTTGTTGAAATTTGTAAAATCTGGCTGCTATGTGATGTAAATGTAACGCTTTTCCCACGTGCTACCGAATTTTTATCGGTAAGCCAGAAAATATTGCATACAATAAACAAAAGAATAATGATGCTAAATAAATTTTTTCGTTTTTTGAAAAACATAAAGCTGTATAAAAGAAGCGTCCCGAAAAAGAGCGGCGCAAATAACTTGGCGCTATGATATACATAAACGCTAAGCGCAATACTTATTGTCGCAATAATCAAGTACCGAATTTTTTTCACGCGTAATCCCTTCAAAAACAACCAACTCCCAAGAAGAATAAGGAACATTCCCGTATTTTGTTCAAATGCAAGCCTACTAAATTGTATCGACCATGGGGAAATTGCGAAAAAGAGCATTGAAAGAAAAGAAACGGTTCTGCGATATTTTTCCTCGTAAAAAAATTCGCTGACGAACAGATAAACCAACAAAATACTGATTGACCCCAAAAGCGCGGAGGGAAATCTGGTAGCAAATTCATTTTCTCCGAAAATTTTTATCGATATGGTATCAATATAAAAGTACAGCGGGAGTTCGTAGTTCCCAAATGATTTAAAAACAAGCGGATGGGAAACACCATATTCATCTTTTCCTGTTTGCAAAAGCGAATATGCATTGTATCCAAGCGCCACTTCATCCCAATCCATTGAGTCCGGTACCTTTCCGAGTTGCCAGAAACGCAGAAATGTTCCCAGTATTAAAATTAACGCAAAAAGTAAAATAAATAATTTATTTTTCATATTATGTATTTTGTGCGATTACGAATGCGCCGCCTCCGTCTAAAAATTTCACCTCGTCAATTTTTTTGAAATTTGAGGGAATTTCATTCGGCGCGCCGACATACAAAACTTTTTTGCCTTTATCACTACTATCAAGCATATGATCACGAAAAACGTATTTTCCGAGTTTTGAAACTGTATAAAATCCGAAAACATCCCGCGTTACCGTACTGTCTTTCCAATACTGATTTGGCGCAGTATTGCCGTAAAACAAAACATAAATATAAGGTCTTCCGTACGCAGTGGTAAAGACAACTTCATCATAACCTGATTTAATTTTTTCAACTTTTTGTACCGCTTGCTCGTAACCGTATTGCCATTGGTATGAATAAATTACGCCGTAATGCACGAAATAATCATGAACAAAAATATAAAATGATACAATTCCAATAATTCCAAATCCTACAAACGCAAGATATTTTACTTTCCCCCCAAATCTTCTAACCCCCCCTAAAATTCCTACCATTCCGCTCGCCATAATTATTTCATAGGTCGGAATAAATGTTTCGCTTCGCAGCGCATGTGGAGTTTCACGCGCTGTAGCCGCAGCAACCGGAGCAAGTAAAAACCATCCGAAAATAAGAAGTGCTTCTCTGTTTCTTTTTCTGCACAAAAGATATACACCGGCAAGAAGCAAAGGAAGTTCCCAAAGATAAAGCTCTCCATTATCCTGCAGAGAAAATCGCGGGTTACCATCTCCGGTAAAGAAAAGATATTTCGGATCAAAAAAATCAAAGTAATGTTTTGCGTAAAGTAATCCGAACAAAACTCGCCTATTATGGAGAACTTTTCCTGCGGCTGAGTTACTATCCTCTGCAATCCACTGGTTTGATTGTTTGACTATGTCGGCGTTTGAGAAAATATTTACTTCATTAAAGCGAAGTTTACTCTCAGGAGTTTTGAGATATTGCAGAAATGGAATAAACACAATAAAAGAAATTATTCCCGCAACGATTACATATTTTTTCATTGTCCAAAGTTCTTTTCTGAAAAGAGCAAATAAAAATAAAACAAAAAGAGGAATAAAAACTCTATGAGAGTTGAACGCGTAAAATGCCAAAACAAATGAAACCGCGCTCAACACAAACATCCATGATTTTGTACGTATGCTTCTGAGAAATAAAAACACACCGGCAACCGTAAAAAATGTCGCGATATTTGCCTCATATGCCGCCCGGGAAAGTTGTATGTGCCACGGAGAGATACTCAAAAAAAATGCGGCCAAAAGTCCCGGAAGAATTTTATTTTTGGAACTGCTGAATAGTTCCAAGACAAGGAAAAATGCTGCAAGAACGGTAAGTGTTCCAAAAAGAGCTGACGGAAATCGTACAGCTAGAGTATTTTTCCCAAGTATCGCGATAAATGGAACGTCTGCATAAATATAAACGGGCGCTTTATAATCGCCAAACGCCGCAAATCGCGCAAGCGGAAATAGCTCTGCATGCTCGTCTCTTCCGGTCTTTAAAATTGAATACGAATTGTACCCCTGTGAAACTTCATCCCAGTACATACTGGGCGGGACACTGTCAAGACGATAAAAACGTAGGAATGCAGCAAGGAAAACAATCAAAAAAAGCGCGACGCGGTAGTGTTTTGTTATTGTGTCAAAAACTTTCATAGCTCACCGACAATAAATACTAATTCATTGTTATGGTTTCTGACTTCCGTTAATTTCCGAAGTTCTGGATGCGATTTGTATTCATCGGGCGAAAGCGCCACGAGCAAATGATTTCCATTGGCATATTTTTTCAAATCAACATGATCCAGCTCAAATCCTGTCTGCTCTTTATCCCAGCTTGTTCCGCCGAAAACATAATGGTCAAAATGCAACTTATCCGGATTTTTTTGAAAAAGCGCCGGGTCATATTTTTTGTAAAAAAGAAAATAAACGTACGGTTGCCAATAATGACCCGTAACAAGAACTTTGTCATAATTTTTCTCATGTGCAAAAACATATTGTGTTAACTGCTTGTATCCGTCCGCCCAATCAGGGCTATCCGTCTGCGCATCAACGGTGTAATAGAGGAAAAGATACCTGCTGAAAAAGAAAATCACAAAAATACTTAAGATGGCGCCGTAGATTAGTTTTTTATTTTTACTTAGCTTACTCCAAATGAAAAGGATACCTACCGCGGTGAAAAATTGGGGCATAGGAAGCATGTTTAGGCTTCTGAGTGCATGCGGTGACGGAACGGAAAATGCGGAAGGAACGGGTCCGAGCAGAAGCCAAAGGAAAAATACATATTTTGCTTTTGTCTTGAGACGAAATACCATAAGAATTCCTAAAATGAAAAATGGAAGCTCCCATATATATAACTCTCCCATTCCGTTCACGCCATGACGGCCGGTTGATGTATCTCCGGCTACAAAAAGAAAACGGGGGCCAAAATGGACGAGATAATTATCAAGAATTTTTATTCCATAAATAACCGGTTTGTTGTAATAGAACCTGCTTAAGGTTATGTTTCCTGAATTTCTGGCAAGAGCCATAGACGATGCAACCTCTTGTGACGAATGGGTGAATACATTAACCTGCTGGACGCGCGCTAAGCCTTTTGGAGAAAATGATGCGTAAAAAATAGGCGCAGCAAGAATGATAAACAAAATAGAACCGATTATGTTTCTTTTTAAATTTTCTTTTGTAAACGATTCTTTTCTGAAAATCACTAAAAGTCCTAAAATAAGCGGCGGAAGAAAAACAAAAATACTGCGATATACATAGAAAGAAAAACTAAAAACGATAATAGATGCAAAAAACCAAGCGTTTTTTTTCAACCCTTTCAAAAAAAGAAATACGCCCGCAACTACAAAAAACAGCGCCACATTTGCTTCAAATCCGGTTCTGGAAAATTGAATATGCCATGGGGAAATCGCAAGAAGCCCCGCGCTCAAAAGCGCAATACTATCCGCATGCATCACAAGAAAATGACTTTTCTGCTTTTCATTAACAAGTTGCATCGCCAACAAACTTCTTACGAGAAAGAACGTAAGCAAAACTGTCAGCGTCCCGAAAAACGCGGAGGTAAACCGCGCGGAAAATTCATTGACTCCGAAAATTTTGGTCGCGGCGGCGGTCAGATAAATATTCCCTGACATTTTGTAATCATTAAATGAACGAAATAAAAGCGGGAACGCGCTGCCGTATTCGTCTTTGCCGGTCTGTGCAATTGAATATGCGTTATATGTTGATGCGGTTTCATCCCAGTACAAAGAAACCGGAATTTGGTCAATGCGATAGAAACGCAGAAATCCTGCAACAAAAACGATGCCAAGCAAAATTATCCAGATAATATTTTTTCTAAACATCATGCTATTTCAACGCCAATTCCTCAATTTTCAAAATACCGAATCGCCATGTTTTGCGAACAGTTCCCCATGTGCTAACCGTATTTTTAATCCATGCCTGCTGAAAACTCTTGTTTCCGGGATCATCTTGTATGATAACATAAAATTTTTGCCCGTTTTTTGTCGGCGCGTAGCCGAATTTTTGTTGTCCGTATACCCAAAACAGATAATCCCATCCCTGACTCTCCCAATACGGAATCGTATATGCCTGGTACGAGAAGCTGCCTTGGCTATCATTACAAATAGTGTTAATCACCCGGGTCTCGTCCGATAAACGAAGATCCGGCTGCGGAGCCTGGAAGAAAATATTTCTGTTTTGCGCAATTGTACTGTTCCAATTAAGTAGCGCAAAAAGCAAAACAACCGCAAGCAAACCCCCGCCGACATATTTTGATTTCTCAAAAATTACTTCGATGCAAACCGCGGCGCAAAGAACTACAGCAATAATACTAAAAACGAAAAACTGATCAAGTATTGCATGATGCAGAATAAGCAAAACTACAAGCGGCGCAAAAAGCCAAACCAGAAGAAGGAGAAGTTTTTTATTTTTCTCTTTAAATGTTTTAAATGCAACTGTAGCAACGATAGCGATAGCAAGCAGACCGCCAAAGGAAGAAAACGGTAGCAGCGTGTTTGAGAAAAGTGAAACAAAAGCACTTGATGCTTGCGAAATTGTTACCCCAAGTGGAGTATAATATCCGCTTTTGCCTGAAAGTAACGTTAAGACACTTTTGCTCATCAAAAATTGGTGTCGGATGTCAAAAAGAAAATATGTGGCACCGGAAAAGATAAGAAGCGTTACGAAACACAAAAGTAAATAGAGCGGATTTTGTTTTTTAAGTTTAGAAAAATTCGAAGCAATAAAAAATATGCTAACAACGCTTATAAAAAGAAAATTTAAAAACTCCGCCTGCCCCGTTAACCCGAATACTATTGCCGCAAGGAGTAAATATATCCGCCTGCCTTTGAGAAATTTAAGAAGAAAGAGAAAAAAAAGCGTCTCAAGAGGAATGACCAGCGGATGTGTTGAGAGCCCCCTCGAATAAACGATAATCATAAACGATGGTGTATACAAAAGCGCGGTAAAAATCCCGACTCTTTTTGAAAACATTTCTTTCCCGAGCAGATATACAAGAATAACCGTCAGACTGTTTATAAAAATTAAAAAACCTAATATAAAAAGAGGATCCCCATGGGAAATAACAAAAGGAACGGCGCTTATATAATAGTATATCGGTCCATGAAAAATTCCGCTTACATCGGTTTTTGCACCGATGAGTGTTAACTTGTGAGAAACAACGATATCTTTGACAACCAAAAAATCAATTCCTTGCTCCGGACCGAAGAAAAGGTTTTTTTGTAGTCCGTAAAATCGAAGGAAGAAAGAAATTAAAACCAGACTTGATAAGAATATGATGATAAGTCGGTTTTTCATCAGTCTGTAAAACGACATTTTAAAAGTGTCCAGAGTGCTTTAATGCCATCTCTAACCGTATGCAATTTTTTCCCTTCATCATATCCCCGAGGTGTGGTGGAAATTGGAATTTCAAGTATTCTTAAGCCTTTCTTTAAAAGTTTTGCCGTTATTTCCGGCTCGAAATCAAATCGCTTCGCGCAAAGCCTCATTTCCTTTGCAGCATCCGCGGGGAATAGTTTATATCCCGTTTCCATATCGGTTATCCATTGTCCGTACAAAAGACTTGTTAGAAAACTCAAAAACCTGTTACCGATATAATGAATAAAAAACTGCGGAGTTTTTTCTTCTTTTGAGAGATGCGGAAGGCGTTTAAGCCGGGTACCATACACTACATCCGCTTTGTTTTTGACTAGCTGTTCAATTAATTCCGGAATAAAATTCGGGTCGTACTCCAAATCCGCATCCTGAATGATGACATAGTCTCCTGTTGCTTTCTCCAAACCGGTCTTCACGGCAAAACCTTTACCTTTGTTTTGAAGATAGCTAATTTTTTTAAATGTATCTTTTTTCCGTATTCTTAATTCATAATTCTTAATTCTTAATTCCGTATCATCTGTTGACCCGTCATTTACGATGATAACCTCAACAGAAGTATCACCGAATGCAACTTTGCCCAAACGATCAAGAACTTTTTCGATTGTTTTTTCTTCATTAAAAACAGGAATAATAATTGAGAGTTTCATAAATTGCTTTTTTTAAAAATCATTTGTTGACCGTTGG
>DATIIG010000041.1:0-14485 GCA_035479835.1 Saccharimonadales bacterium (SeqCode)
AGGAAAAAGAATTTCTTTGTTTCTTTCCACTCAATAAACAAAACAAGCGCAAGAACTGTCGCAATTGCCGCCAAGAGATGTCCGATTGAGGCAATCCAAAAAATCGTTTCAGAATGCCCGCTTAGCACAAGAAAGAAAAGCGCGGCGATAAACCCGAAAATCGCGCTTTTAAATATCCTCCTTGCGACAAGAAAAAGCAGTATTGTCACAATAAAATGCGCGATTATCGAAACTACGTGATACGCGACCGCGTTAATCCAAAACAGCGAATACATACCGAAAAAGTAAAGCTTCATACCGGGGCGGTAGAAAAATCCGTCCGAGTGTAAGAAATAATTCATGAGCGTTGTTTTGACCGGTACGCATTTGGCAAGCGCCGGCCCTACTGCGGGTAATTTGTCGCACTCCGCCGCCCAGCGAAGCCACGTAAAGTCGTCGCCGACAAAGTAATTGTTGAAGATCACCGAAAAAATACCGAATGTCAAAACGAGAAAATATGAAGCAACGGCCGGCGTTGAGAAAAGAACAAGGCGCAAATCGCGCAAATAGTTAATTTTATTCTTCTGATACGCGTGCAAAAGTCCGATGGTAAGGCCCAAAAGAAGCCAGAGAACAAATGCGACTTTTGACGCAACGAATACATCAATTAAAATCGCGTTAAGCCCCAATCCGAAAATTCCCGCCAGAACTCCCAGTATCAAACTTTTTGCCGCTTTTGACTGTACACTTGGCAAAACGCGGTATGCATAAATACTGATGATAAGAAAAATAAGAACAAATGACGCAAACCCCAAAATACCCGTTTCACCCAAAATGCGAAGATAATTATTGTCTGTTGAAAGACTGATAGACGACGGGCCGCTGCCCAGAAGAATATTTCTTTGGAATGCCTCGATGGCGCGGGGCCACTCTCCCTGAAAACGAGTTGTGAAAGATACGTCATATGCCAAAACTTTCTTCACGGCAAAATCGCCCTGAATATTTGTTACCTCAGCCGATGTAGTTCCGGCGCGAACAACGGAGCGCTGGTATAAAAGTTGTGTGATATTTTTGATGGAATTTGTGGAAGAAGAAGGCAGGTTAATATAACTTGATCCGTGGGGAAGATTTTCACCGGTTGACTGTACATCTTTGATAACAACCGTTTGTTTGGGCTGCGCGCCCGTTGTATTTGATTTTGAAAGGCCGGTATTATCAACGGGATTTGCCACCCCGATTGCTTTTCCGGTTCGAGCATCAACTACCAAATCAACTTGTGAGATTGTATTGCTGAATCGCTGCGAAAGCCCCTGAAATGAGTGCAAAAGAAGTAAACTTGCGATAATAACCGGCAAAATAAACTTTTTTTGTTTCTGCAAAATAAGAAGAAACGTAACCGCGGCAAGATAAACAACAAACGAAACCCGTGACGCGGTCATCAGAAGAAGAATGAGTCCAAGAGCTGATGTTGTAAAAAGAAAAAGTTTCGCGAACCAGTTCTTAAATCCGAAAATCATGCTACCCAAAAGCGGAATAAGAAGGATAAGATAGGCTGCCAAATCATAATGTCCGGCAAATGTTGAGGGGATACGCGCCGCGTCTGAAAGTTTGAGAGGAATTCCTTTTGCAAACTCCTCATTCATGGTCAGGTATGCCGGGAACCCGTAAAGTTTCTGACCGAACCCGTATCCCACAACTCCCAAAAGCGTTGCTGCCAAAACACCCGTGACAAGCGGAAGATTTATGCTCTTGCGAACGGCGCTAAATGCCAGAAAAAATACGCTGATGTACTCAATCGTTCGCAAATAAAAAAGCCCCGCAACGGTCGGGAAAACATTAATGATATGCGGAAAAATAAAAAAAATGGCAAAAAGCGTTGAGACAAGCCCCACCCCCCAATAGATAAAAATAGGAATAGTCAAAGGCGTTTTAAGCGTTGCTTTTCGCCGAAGAAGCTGTACGCCGTAAGCCGCCAAAGAAACAACAACCAAAAAATCCTCAAGCCGGATATATACCCATGTGTGTTTCACGCCGATAACCGGAAGCTTGGGGTAGAGCGGAATAAACGCGAGCAGAAAAAGTGTGAAAAGAAGAAGAATATTATTTTTTACAAAATTAAGTAGTTTCATCTTACATCCAGAGTGCTTTTTGATATGTTTGTCTGACTTTTGTCCTACCAAAAAGTGTTGCGATCACAATAGCAACAACCGCTTTAATTTTCAGCAGCATATGCATAATACCATATTGTCGACGTTTATGCTTTTTATAGAAATACAAAAGTCCCTCGTAAATGTGCAAAATCGCAAATTGCCTGCTGCTGCTTGCGTGCTCTTTGTGCATAACCTTTGCCTGCGGGAAAAAATACGTTGAAAATCCGTGCATTTTTGCGCGGTAACATATCTCCATGTCCTCACTATACATAAAAATATGCTCGTCAAACCCGCCGATTTTTTTAAAAAATTCACGACCTATCATCATGCACGCACCGCTGACCCAGTCAACTTTTGAAATTTTTTCTGGACTTGAGCGAAGAAATCCCAGCCGCTCAAATCCCGAAAGCATGAGTATCGCGTTAAAAAGTGTATAAAATTTGACCGCGGATTTTTGAGCACTTCCGTCGCTATTTAAAAGTTTTGCTCCCAAAATTCCGACATGCTGATGATCTTTGAGATACTGTACCATTTCTAAAAAACCTTTGTCTTTAATCAGGGTATCTGAGTTGAGAAACAGCAAAAATGCTCCCTTTGCCTCTTGCGCTGCCATGTTGTGGCCTTTTCCGAACCCTAAATTCTCTCTATTAAAAATAAATCGGAGGGATTTTAAATGCTGATATTCTTTACTGAACTTTTTAAGCGTTTCAACGGTTTCTTTTTCCGATGCGTTATCGCTCACCAGTATTTCAATGCTCCCCTCTTCAAGTTCTTTTGTAAAAACTTCGATAAGCGATTCTAAACAGGAAATGATAAGATCCGGCGTGTTGTAGCTTAAAATGCTAATGGTTAGTTGGACCATAAATTCAGCGAAACCAGCTCGCGCGGCCGATTTTATATGCAAGGTCTTTATTTTTTCGCTCTCCGATTTCTTTTGCGGGAACTCCGCCGACAACTGAGGACGCCGGCACATCTTTCGTAACCACCGCTCCCGCTGCCACCACTGCTCCCCTGCCGATCGTTACTCCCGGAAGAAGTATTGCGCGGGGCCCGATAAATACATAGTCTTCAATCACAACAGGCGCGGGAGTTGGTTTAAACATCGGATCATGGATGTCATGTTCACAGTTGTAAATCATTACTTCCGATGCGATCGCTACGTGATCACCGATATACAATTTATCTCTGCCGTCCAAAACCGCGTATTCGCCCACAATCGTGTCTCTGCCGATAGTAATATTTTCGGGATTGTAAAAGCGTGTTCCCATGTGAATAGTAGAACCTTTGCCGATTTTCACTCCTGCCAGACGATAAAAAAATCTTCTGAAATGATGAGATGGTACGCAACCGATGAGATGAAGAACATAGATTGAAAATTCATTCAAAACGGCATTTATTCTGCCACCACCCTTTTTGATAATTTCTGTTGATGATAAATTTTTGCCGGTTCTGTCTTTCATACTGCGATACTTTCTAAAACTTCAAGCGTTTTTTTTGCAGTTTTTTCCCAACTGAATTTTTTCACTTGTTTATATCCTTTCTCAATCAGTTCTTTTCTTAAACTCTCACTTTCCAGAAGTTGTTTCATTTTTCCTGCAATATCATCTATATTTGTAGGATCAACATACAAAGCCGCGTCTCCGCCGGCTTCCGGAAGACTTGAAACATTACTGGTTATTACTGGACACCCGTGCTGCATTGCCTCAAGTACCGGAAGTCCAAATCCTTCATAGAGACTCGGCAAAACAAACATTAGTGCGTTTTTATAAAGCTTTGCAAGCTCTGCATCGCTGACAAAGTCCAAAAACTTAACTCTGTCTTCAACACCGAATTTTTTTGGAGCTGCAAGAATTTCCTCAAACAACCAGCCTTTTTTGCCGACAATGACAAGCTCCAAATTTTTCTTTTCCAGTTTTGCAAACGCTTCAATAAGACGCTCGATGTTTTTTCGCGGCTGTAGTGTCCCGACAAAAAGAATATATGGAGTTGGGCTCTTTGTTGTTTGCTTGTTTTTCATTTTTCGCTTTTCGCTTTGAGCTTTTATTCCCGGGTATGTAACGATTACCTTTTCTGCGGGAATACCGTATGCTTCGATTATATCATTTTTGGATGCTTGACTAATAGTAAAAATGCGCTTTGCTTTACGCACGGAATATGCTGTCCAGTTTTTAAGCTGCATCAGGTCTTTTTTGGCAAAAAGCTGGGGAAAATGGAGGTATGAAACGTCCATTATGGCAATTGCGGTGGGAACGGGTGAAAACCGCGGCGCATAGTGCGAAGGGCTGAAAAAAACACTGGGTTTTTCCCGCTCCAAATATAGTTTGGCAGGCAATCCAAACTGCGTCCAGTATTTTTTCGGTCCAAAAACTTTATATTTCCAGTTCTCACTTTCTTTTGGCATTTCAGCTCGTGGAGCTTGTTTCAAATAAATTCTGAATTCTAAGTTTTGAATTCTGAATTGCTCGAACTGTTTTAACAATTCGAATGCGTATTCTCCGATGCCGACTTTGCGCTGCACATTTGCTTCATTTCCGTCAATTCCTATTATCATAGTGTTAAACCGGGATAAACTACTTTTAAACGTTTTTCATCAATTCCTAAAATCTCAATCGCGTCTTTTTTCGTCGCCTCGGAAATGCATAAAACCGCGGCGCATTCTTTTATCCGTTTGAGTTTTCGCTTCTGTGTTTCGACAATTTTCTTCGCAGTCTCCTGCGGATACTTATACACGATTAAATCATACAAAATCGTTGCCATTTTTGCTTTGCGGCTTGGCGGCTGGGTCCAGTCTGATGAAATAAACACATCCACATCTCCGATAAATCGTTCAATGGGAAAAATATGCAGCTTATTCCACAGAAGATCTAAAAGTGTCGGAGGAATTTTAAAGGTTTTAATTTCAACATTCTTATACTTAATACTCCATACTTTATACTCCATACTCTTTCGCATCGACGAAAAAAATAGTACATATTGATTCTCTTTATCTGATTCCAAAAGCGCCTCAATCAGGCTTTTGAGGTACTGCGCCACGCCCGTCCCCTCGTACGCAAGCTGACTCACATCAATCCCAATCCTCATGTTTGTATTGTACTATGTTGCGGTTTTGGAAACAAATTGCGGCAACCTATCAACCCCTCAGGAGCTTACTCATCTATTTTTAGCACATATTTGACAAAATCTGTAAATCTAATCGAAACCAGAACTAAGAAAAACCATCCAAAAGTAAAAATAAGGGTATTAACGCCAAATATCTCAAAATGAACAAAAGGGACGTTTTGATATATCCATTCTTGCGAAAATACATTAGGTAACTCATTTAAGATAACCACAAGTAAGTAGCAAATCAATAATGTTGAAATGGTGAATATATTTCCTTGCAGGATATCAATCAATATCGATTCTTTTTTTATCCGATACATAATTGCATCAAAAGAAAACATTGTAAGTACCATTGAGAATATAACTATGCTCGTTAAATAATCCATGCGATGAAAAACATAAGTGATTATGGGAA
This sequence comes from Saccharimonadales bacterium (SeqCode), assembly GCA_035479835.1. Taxonomy (GTDB): domain Bacteria; phylum Patescibacteriota; class Microgenomatia; order Levybacterales; family UBA12049; genus DATIIG01. The sequence goes on from DATIIG010000041.1 coordinate 5,647, forward strand.
GCATTATGCCGATTGGCAAAAATATAATGAAAATCTGTGAAATAAGTTTTTTCGATTTATCTGATAAGTTAGCACTATGAGCATTCGATATTTTACCTTTTAATACTCTTCTGATGAAAACATAGATTTCATAAATATGGTTACCACCTAGAGGGTAGTATATGAAAACCGGTATAATAAAATTCCAAAACCCAAATAAGTGCGGATATATCCAGAGTCGACCAAAAGTTCTACCAAAAATAATGTCAACAAGTATGCCTATGCATAAACTTATTAAATATAATGGGATAAACTTTCTCCACTTCCACTCCAAAAAAAGTCTATATACTGATTGCTTTGCGTGCAACAAAAAGTTTAAACAGCCAAAAAAGCTCACTGCGCCTACTAAGAAGAAGCTATACCAAAAATGAAATTTGAATACTACTGAGGCAATTAAACTAGCTGTCATTACGAGAAAACCGATGATTGCTAGTGTTCTAACAAAGAATTTATTCTCCATTTTTTAGTTATACCATACCGTAGCAGCCCCAGCAAATAGAGTTACTTCTCAGTTCTTAATTTGAGAATGGCAAAAATAATTGCCAATACGAAAAATCCTGCCGCGTACCAGGTGAGTCGCTCGGCACTAAAGAAAACCCAGAGGAAAAAAAGCGGAATTGAGGCAAAAAGAGAAATTAAGCCCGCAGCTGTAGCAAGTTTTGAACTCTTTTTCCAAACAAGCACTGCCAAAATGATAAGAAAGAGTATGTCTTGAATTTTCATTCTTTTTTGACCGCAAAAATAATTATTTTTTTGCTCGGATCAACTTCCGTAACTTCTTCAAGCCAAGAAAAAGTCTTTAGTTTTGCAATAATGTCGAATTTCGAGGTCGGATCGTATTTATTATCATTGAGGTAAATTTCGTGCCTGCTGTCAAAGGGTACTATTATATAGGCGACATTGTTTTCAACAAGCGTTTTTTGGGCTTTGGGAGTTTTGAAAATCGAGAGAAGCTGCGCTGAGTTGGTAGCATCAAGTATTTGGCTTCCCTCATACGCCGGGTTTTGTTTGGTATTTATGCCAAACCTCTGATACGAGGGAATCCATAGCGTTGCCTGCGGCTTTTTCTCCAGGAAATTGTTTAATATTTTATACTGCGTGGGGACTGCCTGCGGCATGAATGTCCCGGTAAGCTGATGCCAGGCCGCCTGACGGATAGTAAAAAGCCAGAAAAGTAAGAATAGAGAATATAGAATAGAGAATATAGGGCGCGATTTTGATACTTTCTGTAAAATCATCTCCAAACTCAATGGAATAAGCAACATGTAAGACAAAATAATCAATATATAGAATTTCGTCGGATCCCGAAACAGCGTTGACCCCGGAAGTTTTGAAAACACTAAGTAGAGCTCCCCAAACGGCGGATTTGTTCCCTTACTCAGAAATATTCCGACCAAACCAAGCATTGCAAAAGGTATTATCATTTGTCCTTTTTTCAATTTTGAAAGAAAAAACAAAGATGAAAATGCCAGGACCGGCAAAAAGAGAAATTCGGGCCGCATAAAATAAACTTTGCCAAAGAGATTCTCCGGCCAGTTCGGCTGCAAAAGGCCAATTGCGTTTGAAAAGTTGGCAAAACTGTAAAACGTCACGGTAATTGCGCTGTTAACAATGGCGTATTCGCTTTGAAAGAAAAAAAGATTCGGAAAAATCCAGAAAAGGTTAAGCAGTAGCGCTCCGAGAAAAACAATTGCGCCAAACTTCAAAGGCACAAAAACCGACTTTTTTTGCATGAAAGAATATATAAAAAATACAATGAAAAAACTAAAAATCGTAATAAGAAAAATCCGCGGGTCAAACATAAGCTGCACTCCAAGAAGCAGTGCCAAAAGCCCGAGTTTTTTCAAATTTTTTTGATAGGCAACCTCAAGCATGTTGAAAAGCGAAGAAAAGACAAGCGGAGCAAGCGCGTACGCTATAGCAACTCCCATTTGTCCTCCGCCTGTCATCATTAAAATATATGTGTTGGTAGTAAAAATAAGAATGCACAGGGACGCAAACGGATTGTTTTTCAAAAAACGTTTTGCAAAAACCCATGATGAATAAACTGATAATGCAAGAAACGGGAAAAACCAAAACAATCGCTCGATAACCTCCCAAGGCAAATGGAAAACTTGCAATCCGAGTTTAGCGGTCAAATCGTAGTAAGTTTCTACCCAAAGAAAAGGCGGTGAAAGAGGAAATGAAAACGCTTTGATATTTTGAGGATACAAATACGGCCAGTCGCCGGCCGAAAGAGTTTTTGAAAAATCAAGCCATGGAAGGAAAATGATAAAAAGAATAATGCCGATGAGAAAAAAAGCGTATTTCATTTTTTGTGCATCCGCTTTTCTTTTACCACACCGTTTACGTGTTGAATAAGTATTACTACTAAAAGCAGAAATACGATATCGCCGAAATCTTGCGCGAATGAGTCAAGTTTTAACGCAGAAAATACGAAACCGAAAAAAAGAGCCACACACGCACCTATAACAATCCTTCGTGTTGTAGCCGGAAAAAGTGTCAGATAACATACCAGTAAAATTGCAAAGGTTATCGATGGTGTGAGTATCAAATTAACATATGGAACATATACAAATAGCAATCCGAAAATAACTGCCAGAAGAAGCAAAGAGACTATTCGTGCCAGATTTTGGTGATACCACTGTTTAAAACGTTTTGTTCTATTTTCCATATCTTCTCACTTTCCAAAGTAAAAATAATAGAGCTACAAGCGAAACTGCAGAAATTCCAAGTCCTGTCAAAAAATACCGCTGCGGTCTATAGCTAATGTCAATGGTACTATCGCCTGATATATCTTCAAACCAGACATTATTAAAGCGATTTCCTATAGTATGCTCTCCCAAGCTTGCCCTCCATCCGGTCGCGTAGCGTCTATTTAAAACCACATAAAACGGTCCCTGTGCGTTTTTTACAAAAACTCTGTAATGAGTTTGGTCAATTTCGCGATAAGAAATATCCGGTAACTTTGCAAATGTATTATTTGTTTTTCTTGTAAGGGTAATTACCGGGCTGGAAAGTTCAACCAGAGACAAGTCGCTTATGTTTTGCAAAAAGATATCAGGCGTTAATCCGTCTGCGCAAAAGGCAATTTGAAGATTTGTAGCATTGCGCTGCAATGAAATTTTTTGTGTTGATATAATAATTCTATTGTCGATTACTTGATCCATTGAAATTGGGATAAGCGTTCTGTAGGAAGTTGTGTCGACATTTCCGTTATCTATAGCCACAAAAAAGCTTGAGTCAAAATTGTTTTTCGAGCGAAATCGTAAACTATATACTTTTGATGAATCGAAATTGCCTAGCGTTGATACCATACATGTCTGTCCGTTTAAATTTTGCAAAGTTGGACTATCAAGCAAATTTTTCGCAGGAGGAAGAAGCAGCGTTAAAATAATTTGCTTATCGGGTACGTGAACAGTGCCGAAGTTGATATAATCTCCATTGTCTTTTCCGGAAATACTTGGCGCACTATCCAAAGTAATAGCCACATTTGATGCCGTCGTGTCAACAAGCGTTCCAAGACTATTTTTGTTTACTTTTAGCGTATAGTCGCCGGCAATGGCAGACGCTATTCTGTATTTTTTTTGGATACTTGAATCATCAACTCCATAAAGAGATTTTGCTTCAAGGGAAAGTTGATTTATTCCCTGAATAATTTTTTCTAAATCTGCAAACTCGATTTTTTTGTCAAGCTTCGACGGAAGAATTGAGTTAATATAGCTTTTTTCCGAATCGAGATATAGCTCCACGGAAAATATTGCCGCATAGGGATTTTGCGATGTGGCAAGAACCTTAGGTAACAGACCTGACACGCTATTCAAATCGGAAAGGTACATATCCCTCGCTTTACTTACATATTGCTCGTCTACATCCCGTGAGATCAACTCGTTTAGCTGTCCGGTAAGCTTTAGCGTCTCTCCCATAATCGCGATAACGTTTTCATCAGCTGAAGCATTTTTTATTCCAAAGAGGCGATCTCTCAGCTGTATAAGTTCGTATAACTTCGAGTCGAGAAGAATTACCGGTTTGAGTACGGTAAACTGCTGATTCTCTTTGTCTAGCGTACAGTTGATACACAGCGGCGAAATGATAATTGAAGAAATTGTTTTGCTCTGGCTGCTTAAAAGGTCGTTATCAAGCGTGAGCGGATTGTTATCCATTGTATATTGTTCACTCGTATTTGCACCAAATACGGCAATAGCGCTGCTTTTCGCATATACAATTGGGTAAGTATCTGATAAAGCGTATAAATCCCATTTACCAAATGACTGCACTTTTTTTATATCCGGGTTTTGTGAAAGTGCTTGTAAAACTTGTCTGGGATTGTCGGTTTCCTGATCGGGATAATTGTAATAAAAATCATTCCTTACCAGAAAATATTTTATTCCTAATGTTTGAGAAAGCGCGGCAGTTCGTTTGAAGTTTTGTTGATTTATTGCAGCGTAGAGCATGGTAACGATATTTTTTTCCTCGGACGTCAAAATCGTTGCGTTTTCTATTGTATTTTTAGAGGCAAGGTTTCCAAGTACCGGAAACAAACTCATATAGTTCCAGTTATACTGCTCAAACAACCAGTTGTCATTAAGCTTTGGTAAGAGCAAAACCCGCTGATCTCCTCCGTTTTTGTTCCACCAGTTTGCAAAATCGGAAATATACGGTGGCAGTGTGACGCGGGTTGTAATGGAGGTTTGCTCAATATGAAATATGTTTCCGCTTAAATACGGAAAGTGATAGGCAACGATGCCGCAGATGACAACAATCGGAAAAATAATCTGAGCCGAGGAAACAAACAAGCGGGACTTTTTTTTGCCGATAATCCATTCTATACTGTCACTAAGCCCCACGGCGATAAGAAAGCTTGCTGCAAGCCAGTACGCGTATCCGAATTTAAAAATTGCAGACCGAAAAGCCGCAAAACCCGGAATGACGCGCATTAAAAGCTCAAAAAGAAACCCAAGCGGCTTATGTGTCCCGGCAGTAAAGACTATGGAAACAAGAAGTAGAAAAAGAAAAAAAAGAATTGTTGTTTTATTTTCTTTTCTTTTTACTCGAAGTGCTATAAGAGCAAAAAAGGGAAACAGAAAACTTCCAAAAATAAGAAGAGGATTATTCAAATAATATCCTGAGTACGGATGAAAAATTTGGTCATTGTACCAATCCGGTATTCCCTCAAGCCTGAGAAGATTGAGGATGCTAGCATTGGCACTTATGTACTTTGTCCAATCTATCAGACCTCCTATGCCTCCTGCCGAAGTCACTATCGCGCCATAATCGCGGATAACGCTTAAGAAAAACGGCAAAAGTGTATACGCGTTTAAAAGCGTATAAAAAATTCCGAAGATTAAAAAAAACAGAGTAAGAGGCCAGATTTGACGTCTCTGTCTTGATGCAAAAAACATAAAAATATAGAAAATATAAAAACAAACAAATATAACGATGAGTCCTCCAAAAAGAGGTAGTCCCACCCACCCGCCGCCGTTAAAAATTGTTAAGATAAGTGAACAAATAATCCCGCTTTTGAGTATTCTTCCGAATGTTAACCGTTTCTTCATCATCGGAAGAATCACCGCAAGCATAAGCGGTGTTGCGACAACAATCGAAAATTTAGTCCGCTCCGCAACCCACCACGCTTGCAAAACGTAGAAATTAAACGCGTATAATACGGGAAGAAAGTAAGCGAGATAACGACTCCTGATAAGTCCTGCTTTTTCAAGTCTTTTTACCAGAATAAAAGGTGAGAGCAAAAGAAGGAAAAACCAGAAACTAAACACGAATTGCTGCGAAAGGGTAGGCGAAGCTTTAAAAAACTGCGGTATTGTATCAATAAAATGAATAATCAAACTTCCCTGAATGCTTGTTTGATCCATATCAAACCCTTGTGTTGTCGTCCATGAATAAATGCGATCACGCAAAAATCCCGCCGTATTAAGCGGATAAACCATATCATAACCCAAAAGTATCTGCCCTTTACCAAGCCAGAGAAACGGAACAAATGAAAACAGAAACACAAACGCGATCAAAAGATATGAACTAATTTTTTTCATGAATAAGTTTTTTTGCTTTCAATTCTTTTGTTGCATCCTGAAATAAATCATTTGCTTCTTCTTTTTCGGACCATTTGATAAGCTGCGCAAGTCCCTCCTCAAGAGAAACACGTGCCTTCCATTTCAAAACTTTTTTTGCTTTTGAAATGTCTGCAAAACAATGCCTGATATCGTTTGTGCGAAACTGAAAATTGACAACCGGTTCCTGCCGTTTGCCGAGAAGTTTTGCAAGTGTTTTTGCCACTTCTTTAATTGATGTCGGCTTGCCGTTTCCGATGTTAAAAATTTCATAGTTTGCTTTGTCACTTTCCATGCTACTTATAAGCGCAGTGACAACGTCATGAACCGAAACAAAATCCCGGCTCTGCAGACCGTCTTCATATATAACCGGGGGACGGTTATTTTTTAATCTGCTGATAAAAATTGCCGAAACTCCCGTATAGGGATTTGACAGACTTTGTCTGGGACCATAGACATTGAAACAGCGAAGTGAAACAACAGGAATATGATACATTTTACCCATAAGCATCAGCATTGTTTCCTGCGCGTTTTTGGTAAAAGAATAAATGCTGTTATTATTTATCACGGCGTTTTCAGCGGTCGCTATGGGCGTGACATGTTTTTTGCAGATGGGACAATGCGGCTCCCAATCATGTTTTTGCATTTGCGAGTCGGGGCGAAGTGGCGGCTTGACGATTTTGTGACGTTTGCAAAAATAATTTCCCTCACCGTAACTGGTCATGGATGCCGTCATGATAATTTTTTTTACCGGCAGATGTTTGTTAACAACAATATCCATAAGATTTGCAATCGCGCCGATATTGGCATCAACATAATCTTTAATTTCGTAGTTTGACTGCGCTACTCCTACCCGTGATGCCAGATGAAAAACGACATCTGTATTTTTAAGCGCTTTCTCAAAACTTTTGCAATCCCGAACGTCACCTTTAATAAACTCCGCCTTTTTATTGAGATATGAAGGCTTTTTACCGTGATGGACTTGCTTTTCAAGATTATCAAAAATCCTGACACGATAGTTTTTTTTAATAAGTTCGTCAACCAAAAACGAGCCGATAAAACCGGCTCCTCCGGTAACTAAAATTTTTTTATATCTCATCTTAAAAATGACCGAAGCGGCACATCTCAAGTAAAATTTTATCTATATCATAGGTGTATTTCCACTTGGGATAATGGTTTTGAAATTTTGAAACATCCGAAATGTACCAGATGTGGTCACCGCTTCTGTTGGTTTTTATATACTCATACTTTGCTTTTTTTCCCAGAAGTTTTTGAACTTTTTCAATTGCCTCAAGCATTGATATGTTGGAATATCGTGATCCGCCCATATTGTAAACTTCCCCGACTTTCGGCTTTTTATAAAAATGATAAAACGCGTTGACCAGATCAAATGAATGAATATTATCTCTGACCTGTTTTCCTTTGTAGCCGAAAATTTTATATTTCGTTCCGGTCGCGATGCACTTGACCAGATACGCCAAAAACCCGTGCAGCATAGCACCCGAGTGTCCCGGACCTGTCAAGCATCCGCCGCGAAATACGGCAGTTTTGAGTCCGAAATATTTTCCATATTCCTGCGTCATGATATCCGCGGCAACTTTTGACGCGCCGAAGATGCTGTGTTTTGAACTGTCGATACTCATGTTTTCATCAATTCCTTTGTAATATTTGTGGCTCTTCGGAAGTTCATACCGCAATTTCAACTCTTTTAACGGGAGTCTGTTGGGAGTATCACCATAGACTTTATTGGTCGAGGTAAAAATAAAAACGGCATCAGGAGAAAATTTTCGAAAATTCTCCAAAAGATGCAGTGTTCCGGTTGCGTTCACTCCGAAATCTGTTAATGGTTCTTTTGCAGCCCAATCATGTGATGGCTGGGCGGCGGTATGAATAATTAAATCGAAATGATTTTTTTTGAAAATTTTTTCAAGCGCTTTGTTGTCTCTGATGTCAACATTAAAATGTACATATTTGTCTTTTAATGTTTTTTTCAGTTTTTTCCTCGCCCAATCGGTACTTGCTTCGTCTCCGAAAAAATACGCGCGCATATTGTTATCAATCCCGAAAACTTTAAAACCTAAATTGGAGAAAAATTCTGCTGCCTGTGATCCGATGAGACCTGCTGATCCGGTTATTAAGACTTGCTTTTGCATGTGGTATTTGTTTTAATCTATTTCTTGCTACCGATTATAACAATATGAAAGGCCAAAATCTACTCATCGCAACATTTTCCGTCTGGAGAGAAAAAAAACGTACGGCGATAAACGGAATGGTCGAGCCCCTTTTAACATTTTTTTTTCCTGAGTTTGAAACAATTGATTTGATAGACGGCGCTCACCCCGGAGACGAGGAGACCCGGACGCGATTTGAGTATTATCAAAACAAAAAATTGAAAAAAACCGATTTTGCATGGATAAGTTTTTTGCTTTCTCCATTTCTAAAACTGCAAAATACAAACGGTACGCAGATTGTTTTTAAACTGCGCGATTTTCTTTCTGTTTTGGAACTTAGTATTCGCAAACGCAAAAGATACGATCTTTTTATCGGACTTGAGTCGGTTTTTACACTGTCGGGAATTGTTTTAAAAAAACTCGGAGTTGTTAAAACGGTTGTATATTATGTTTCCGATTACGCGCCCAATCGTTATTCGCAAAAACTTTTGAACAATATATATCTTTGGCTTGATAGAACATGTTGCTATTATGCGGATTTTATCTGGGATGTTTCTCCTGCGA
>DATIIG010000042.1:0-2326 GCA_035479835.1 Saccharimonadales bacterium (SeqCode)
ATGCGCGCGATAACCGTGACAATTTTTGCCGTTCCGATGTCAACTCCGACTACTATTTTTCCCTCTGCTACAGCCATATATGTGTCAAAACACGATCACCGGCTTTGCAAACCGGAAATCAAGTATTGAAAACTTTTTCCCTTCTATTGTAAGCCGAGAGGTCACAAGTTGTAAAGAGGCTATTTGCTCCTGGATACTTTTGCGCGTTGAGAACAAAACTTTTGCGCTGTTTGGAAGTTCAATATCATACCAGTCGCCGCTTTGCGTGACCGATGAAAAGGCAACTCCGGATTTTTCGAGTTCTTTTGCAAGCATCTGGCTTCCCGGAGTGGTTGCTTTTGCAAGAGCCAGCGCGCTGATAAGGTGCATGGTCCTGTTGAAATAAAGAAAAGCTCCTACTCCTGCCAGAATCAAGAGAACTAAACTGCAACAGATGATCGCGATCCATTTCCTGACGGTTTTTTTAGTTTTTCTGTTATTTACTTTTTTGGGCTGCAGCATGAAGAACCTCTTTGACTATGTTTTGTGCGGCGTCTTTGTGAATAAACTCGTCTTTGTTCTGCGCGCTGAGTTTGTAATTTTTTTTATTTTCAATCATGTTGCAAATTGCGCTGAAAAATATTTGCTCGTCAAGCGCTTTTTGCTCAAAAACTTCCGCCAGACCGATACTTTTGAGAAACAGCGCGTTTTTTCTTTGCTCGTTTTTCTGCGCAAAGGGAAGCGGAATAAGAAATGACGGTTTTTCAAAATATAAAAGCTCGCTGATCGTGTTAACGCCGCAGCGGGAAACGACTAAATCCGCTTTTTGCAAAATAGTACCCACCGTTTTTGCGTCGACAAATTTTACCGCTTCATATCTTTTCTGCAAACGCTCATCTAAACTTTTCTGCAAACTTTGTAAGCGCTCAAAATCATGATACGCACCCGCGTCTCCTGTTTGATGAATAATTCTAAACCGGTTTAATAGTTTTTCCAAACTTTTCTCAACCAACGTGTTAATCACATGCGCTCCTAAACTCCCGCCGGTAATATAAACTAAAGGCAAATCTTCATCTGAAACAGGAAATTGGAACTTGGCGATTGGAAATTCCCTAATAGGGTTTCCGGTCAAAACTATTTTCCTTTTGGGGAAAAAATCCTCGCTTGATTGCCATGAAGTACAGATTTTCTTCGCAAACCGGGCGGCAATTTTGTTGGCAACACCTGCCTCCAAAGTCTGTTCATGAATAATAATAGGGGTGCGAAGAAACGCTGCCGCAAAAACAACCGGTACCGATACATATCCGCCAAACGACAAAACAACATCGGGTTTAAAATCCCGTAAAATCGAAACCGCTTGGAAAAATCCACGTGGGAGTTTGGTAAATGAAGGTATGGTGTGACGCGTAAATTTTCGCTGAAACCGCGCGGTAGTTAAAGGAACAAACGGCAGACCTAAAGCTTGGGCGGTTTGATATTCCCACGAAATCGCATTATCGCCTTCAAACGCGTATTTTCTGCCCACAATCAGAAACTCAATATCTTTGGGAAGTTTTTCAATCACCGCAAGTGCTGGTGAGAAATGCCCTCCGCCTCCTGATGTAATTAAAAGTTTCATATTTATTATAATGTCATTCTGAACGTAGTGAAGAATCTCTTCCTATGCCATAGGTAATTGAAACTTCTTCTATTTCAGGAAATAAATCTTTCCATGACGGATTCATTGATTCAATCAATTTTATTTTTTTAATTCTCGTCCAGCCTTTAATTCTTTTTTCAGCGGCAATTGCATCCTTAACATAACTAAATAGCTCAAAATAAACAAGTTTTGTTACATTATACTTTTTTGTGAACCCATCAATCGTTTTAAATTTATGCTGATTTATTCTCCGCAACAAACTATTTGTAACTCCGGTGTAAAGAACATGGTTTGACTTGTTTGTCAAAATATAAATGTAATAGTGTTTCATATTGAGATCCTTCGGCTTCGCCTCAGGATGACATTGCCTTTGATTGTTTTGAAATATTCAGTAAAATTCCAACAGCCGATAAATCGACAATCAGCGCTGAGCCGCCATATGAAATAAACGGCAACGGAATACCGGTCAGGGGAAGAAGCGATGTTTGGGCCGCCAAATTAATAATCATTTGAATACCCAAAAATGTCACAATTCCGCCTGCCAGAAGCTTGCCGAAACTGTCCTTTGCCCGCGTTGCTATGGTAAATCCGCGCCAGACAACAACACCAAGAATTGCAATAAGTATCACCCCGCCGATAAAACCCAGCTCCTCTGCAATAATAGCAAAAATCGAGTCGGTCGTGTTTTCGGGAAGATACGCGTACTTT
>DATIIG010000043.1:0-8717 GCA_035479835.1 Saccharimonadales bacterium (SeqCode)
CACTATTGGGGCGATACAAAAACATGACCACGTCCGCGTCCTGTTCTATAGCACCTGACTCACGAAGATCGGCAAGCTGGGGTTTTTTATCTCCCCCCCGATGTTCAACCGCGCGGGACAACTGCGATACCGCAAGAACCGGAAGTTTTAATTCTCTTGCTAAATTTTTCAAAGCCTGTGAAACAACGGAAACTTCTTGCACTCTGCTGTCGTAGCGCCTTCCCGGATCAACAAGTTGAAGATAGTCAACGATCAAAAGTCCGACGCTGTGCTCCATTTGCAAACGCCTTGCTTTTGTCCGCATTGCAGAGACAGACAACCCCGGCGTGTCATCAATAAAAATCGGCGCTTCCGCAAGTTCTCCCATTGCCTGAGAAAGTTTTGTAAAATCCGCCTCCGTAAGTTTTCCCGTTTTTAAGCGCCACGCGTCAACATCCGCTTGCCCCACAAGGAGACGATCAACAAGTTCCTCCTGACTCATTTCAAGTGAAAAAATTCCGACGGGTTTTTTCTCATGTATTGCAACATACTGCGCGATATTGACTACCATCGCGGTTTTGCCCTGCCCCGGACGCGCGGCAAGAATAATTAAATTTGACGCCTGCAGTCCCGACAGTGTATTGTCAATATCCGTAAATCCGGTTTTGATACCGCGAAGCCCCGCGCCTTTTTTGTGTAGTTCGTCAATGCGGTCAAAACTATCCGCCAGCGTTTCTTTGATCGGTATAAATCCTTTGATTGTATGTCCCTGCGAAATGGCAAAAATAGAAGATTCGGCGTGATCAAGAAGTTCCGCGATTTCATGCTCCTGCGCAAATCCCATTTCGGCAATTTGTGATGCCGCGGTAATCAGCATTCTTTTTGTCGCGCTGTCTTTGATAAGCCGCGCGTAGTGTTCGACATTTGCCGCAGTGGGCACTCCATTGACAAGTTCTGTCAGATATGAAGATTCGATTTGAGTTTTTTTCTTTTTTTTGAGAGTTGTAGTAAGCGTTATGATGTCAATCGGTTTTCGCTCTTCGTACAAGTCAAGCATCGCTGCAAAAATAAGGGAGTTGTTGTTGTCGTAAAAATCGTTGGGTGAAACAATTTGTGACACCAGAGAGATAGCATCTTTGTCAATGAGTATTGCGCCCAAGATGCTTTCTTCCGCGTCCAGATTTTGTGGAGGAACCTTAATGTTTGCCATTACTTGAAAACGATGATTTGCATTTCGACGGGCAACTTATCCGCCGTGACCGCGTATTTCTCAACTTTTGTTACTTTTTCCTCGCCCAGTGTTTTTGCTCCCTCCTGTGCCTTTGCGCCGAAAAACAGAACCGCCGCGGACTCAAGAGAAGTTATATGCGCGGGATTAAAATCCGAGTTGACACGCAAAATGCTCACGTCATGCTGCTCAAGTTTCTCCTGAAGTTTTTCCAGAACTTTTGTGGTGGAAAGCAGAACCCGCAGACCGTCTATGATAATAGTAAACAAACACCCCTCGCTTGATGGGATACCATTAATCTTAACTCCTCCTACTTCGTATTCACCCGCGCTTTCAATGATAATGCGATAATTTTCAACTTTCGGTGAGGCTCCTTGCATACCGTTTTCAAGATAAATTACCGCGTCCGCGGAATTTTTCGCTCCAATCGGGGCCGGATCAACAATAAGTGAAGTTTTTTTACCGCGGATTTTTATGGAGTTTTCCGATATCTTTGTAATTTCCATGACAACATCCTACCACAAGCTCTGTTTTCTTGACAAGGGGAAGTTTTTTTCGTATCATCACCACACTCGATGAAGAAGGAAAAAGTTGTACTCTCATTTGTTGCAGTTCTGGCAGGACTGCTTGTGGCGGCAGTCGCGTTTTATTTTTACCAAAGAACAAAAATACTTCCCAAAAATCAGACAATCTCGCTGACCATCACCCCGACTCCCCGCCCCGCCAATGCTTTGTTTCTTAACATTGATAATCCTAAAGATGAGGACGTCGTCAGCAAAAAAGTTGTCACGGTTTCGGGAAAAACCTTTCCCGATGCAACCATTGCTATTATTACCGATACCGACCAACAGGTTGTAACGCCAACCGCAAGCGGAGATTTTTCAACAACCGTCACGATTGAAGACGGCGCAAATATTATAGAAGTTACGGCAATTGCGCCAACCGGTGAGGAAATTAAACAACTCAAAACGGTAACTTATTCAACGGAGAATTTTTAATATGAAAAAACTTTTTATTACTTTTTGTGCGGTTGCAGTTTTACTGGGCGCCGGAAAAACATACGCGCAAACGCCCACTGCGACACCCACACAATCAGCGCCTAAAGCAACACCTACATCCGAGTCGTCCGTACAGCAAACGCTTGATCAGCTCAAAAACCGCATCGCCTCGCGTGTCGCGCAGCTTAATCTTGTTGAAAAACGCGGCATTATCGGAAACGTTACCAATATTTCGGGAACCGAGCTGACGCTCAGTGATGTACGTGGAAATATCAGATTTGCCGATGTCAACGAACTGACCAAATTCTCCTCCCCTTCCGCTTCCGCTTCATTTGGCCTTTCGGATATTTCAAAAGGCTCGCTCATTTCGGTTTTGGGACTTTATAACAAAGAGAGCAAGAGACTGTCTGCAAACTTTATTGAAGGGATGATTTTGCCTCAACTTATTCACGGTGCGGTGACAACGGTTGATGCGAAAAATTTTAATCTGCAAATCATTACCGATGATAACAAAACCATAACAGTCAGCATTGAAAATACGACCAAAACATACGCGTACACAAAAGATAACGGTTTGACAAAAATCGGATTTTCAAAAATAGCACCCTCAGAGCACGTCATCGTCATCGGCTTTCCCGACAAAAAAGATAAAACAACGATCATCCCGACGCGCGTTCTTCTATTCCCCGATCTTCCCAAAAATCCCAAAATAAAAGCTGATATTCCTACTCCCACCCCAACGCCATTGCCGACTGTGGCTCCTACCGTTTCGCAAAGAGGCAGAATAACGCCGACTCCATGAATACTCGCTTAATAAAAGTACGAGAACTTTTGCAAAAAGAAAAACTTGACGCCGCCCTCATTTCATCTGTCCCCAATATTATCTGGCTTACAAATTACGACGGATTTTCAAAAGAAGAACGCGAGGCATTTTTGCTGATTACGAAAAATAAACAATATTTGCTTACCGACGCCCGCTATACTCAGGAAGTAAAAGGTATCGCCAAAGATTTTGAAGTTATTGAAATTTCCCAAACCAACCGCTTGAAAAACGTCATTGCAAATCTTTGCAAAAAAGAAAACGTCAAAAAACTCGGTGTTGAAGAAGATAATATTACGGTATGGGAAAAAAAGAAACTGCTGCAAAAAATTATTGTCAAACATTTTTCAGTGTCGCCTCTTCGTCAAATAAAAGACAAAAGCGAAATTGAAAAAATATATAAAGCATGCAACATCGGCGACAAAGCATTTGATTACATTCTTTCAAAAATTGAATCGGGCGTTTCGGAAACTGATTTGAAGTTTGAACTTGAACAATATATTCGTACACTTGGCGCTGATATTTCATTTTCAACGATTGTGGCATTCGGAAAAAACGCCGCAATTCCCCACCACCAAACTAACGACCAAAGACTAAAGACCAATAGCTGGGTTTTAATGGATTTCGGAGTAAAGTTTGAAAATTACTGCTCTGATATGACACGGACTGTATTTTTGGGAAAAGCAAACGACGAGCAAAAAAAGATGTATCAAACGGTTTTAACTGCGCAGCAAAAAGCGATAGAAAAACTTTCCCAAAAAAACCTTATGGCTTCCAATGTTGATAAAGCGGCCAGAGATTATATCATTTCTCAGGGCTATCCTACTATTCCCCACTCTCTGGGTCACGGGATCGGCATTGAGGTTCATGAACTGCCGCACATTTCTCCCCATGTTAAAACAAAACTTGAGCAAGGTATGGTTTTTTCCGTCGAACCGGGAATTTATCTTATAAACAAAGGCGGTGTGCGAATTGAAGATCTGGTGGTACTTGAAAAATCCGGCCCGCGCCTGCTTACAAAAGCTCCAAAAAACTTAATCGAGTTGTAAAAGCAAACGATATAGCATAGAATAAAACTAATCGCACTATGCTTGAAGAACTCAAGAAAGAACTCTCTTCAATAAAACTTCTTACCACGCTTCTTATTATCGCCGTGGTTATTTATCTTTTGCAAATTGCGTGGCAGATCTTTGATCATTTTTCGGATATCATCATCATGTTTATTATTGCCTGGCTTCTGAGCTTTATTCTTGAACCGGTCGTACAATACGTAAGCAGATTTACGCGCCTTTCAATCGCGTGGGCAACGCTGATTGTGTATATTTCTTTGGCAGTTATTCTAGGCGGATTTATTTATCTTTTTACTCCCGAACTGACATCCCAGTTCCAGACTTTGACGCGCATCATCCCCGATTATCTTGCCAGTTCTCCCAAATTTATCCAGCACGCGGCAGACAGCATTTTCGCCTCCATGAATAACTTTGTGTATTATGTGCCAAACGTCGCGCAGTTTCTCTTCTCACTTTTTATAACGCTTATTATTTCAATTTATTTTATTGTTGATAAAGATCATATCAATGATGAAATCATGGTTGTTATCCCCAAAAAATGGCATAGCGATGTGCGCTACGTACAGCGCGTAATTTCCGATACGTTTGCGTCGTTTTTGCGCGTTCAGCTCATATTCGGAATTATGGCGGGAATCGCGACATTTATTGTACTTTTGGCATTTGGAGTGGATTTTGCCGCATCAACTGCCATTCTGGCTGGAATTTTAACGGTTATTCCGCTTGTCGGGCCGATTTTGGGAATTATTCCTCCCGTTATGGTCGGTTTTATTACCGATCCCTCAAGAGTTATTTTTATTTTTGTGATACTTCTGATAATTCAACAGGTTATTTTTAATGTCATCGGCCCGCGACTTATGGGAAAAACGCTGCATCTGCATCCCGTTGTGGTTTTGGTTTCATTTCTTGTAGGACTGAAAGTAGGAGGCGCGGTGGGTGGAGTTTTTGCCGTTCCGGTTCTTGGTGCAATCATCATCATTCTTCGGCAGGTCAGCCGCTACTACCAACACGCGACAAAATCCTGACAGCATCTTGACAAACTCATAAATAAGTGTTCCAATTGGTATAGGCAGGGTTTATGCTCGAAGCAGGAAGTAACGGTTGGAAATTAGAGGACAGAGCAGTACTGGGAGCGCACTCTGAGGGAAGTTTGTTCCAGGATTACAGAAAATATTACCGGAGATTTGCCGGAAGTGAAAATTTTACCCCGCCGCCCCCAACGCACGAAGCTCCGCTTGAAAAATTAGGACATGCCGCAGAACACGTAGTTTTTCAGGCAAAAACGGCATTGCATGAACATTTACCTCACCACAAAATTTGACAACCCCCTCCCCTTTTGCGATAATACAAATGGTATGAAAGCAAAAACGCAATCAGTTAATCATCATCACATCTCCTTTGCAGGCGGTGTGGTTTCTCGTATTTAAAAAAACGATAAACTAATACTCACCGCCGCAAGGCGGTTTTTTAGTGGTAAAAAAAGGTTGATAATATGGAACGATTAATTACTATAGATCAAAAAACAATAAACAAAGGGGGTCCTGATCAATATTCACTTCCGAAGATTTTAAGATGGACCGGAGCATCTCGGGAATATCTGATGAGTGGTGTTTGGACAAGTGAAAAACCTACACAAAAACCCGATGGCAGTCGTGTAGTTTTTCCCACTATTGAGCAATTTAGAGTTGCAAAAGACACATATTTTGCTTGGCAAGAACTTTCTTCACGACAGACTGTTCCACCAGAATTTCCGGATGTTACTCTTGAAAGGCTTTTCCAATCTCGATTGAGGGACAAGCCGTTGACGCTCTTTGTCCCTTGGGGAGTAAGACCTGTGGGAACATTTGGTCAAAGCGAAATCGAGGCATTGGAAACAATTGAACGTTTTAGCAACGACCTTCAAGAACGTAAAATTGATGCAAAAGCTCTCATCATGCCAGCTGATTTATACGCAACTGAAGTAAACAATCAGGTAGACGTCTCTTTTGCGGATGCTTATTTTCAGATTGTAACTTCAGAAGCATTTCAAAAAGGATTTGCTGTAAAACCTTGGTCAGCGATTCGGCAAGAAAATCAAGAAACATATGATAAATTACGATCTGAATTAAATCCACGGGCTATTCTTCCCTCCGGTATTTTAGAGAGAGCATTAAAAGCCGCCGGCAGAAGAAGCGGGTACGAAGATGATAAAAGTATTGAAGCTGCTGCATTTGCGTATCTTCAGGAACGTCTCTGCGAAGCGGAAATCATAGAAAATCTATATCAACCCATTAAGGTGAGTATGGTTATGAAAGGAAAAGACGCATATGTTGATAGAAATCTTCCACGAGTTTATATTCTTCCTGAACGATTACAATTTCCATGGTTACAAACAATATGAAGATAAAAGATATTATAAAACAAGCGATTGATATTCACGTCCATGTTGGGCCGGAACCGATTCCGCGAAAATATACTGTTGAAAGTTTAGTTAGCTCACAGCAGAATAAAATCGGCGGATTTGTGCTGAAAAATCATTTTAATTCGACTGCACCTTTAATTAAACAGCTAAGAAGTAAAGGAGGACTTAAGGTTTTTGGGTCCGTTGTTTTAAATAATTCGATCGGCGGACTAAACTCAGAAGCAGTTTATACGGCAGGTCTTTTAAGTGATTCCCCGCTTTTTGTCTGGTTTCCGACAATTAACGCAGAAAACTTTTTGCGAAAAAGCGAGTATGAAATTGCTCCTGAATGGACAAAGGGTAAAACTTTTACAAACCGTAAGGCGTCAGATGTTACAGCAGTTAAGATAGTTGATAAAAGAAAATTAACAAAGGAAGCAATCGAAGTTCTAAAAGCTATTAAGAAAACAAATTCAGTTTTAGCCACAGGACATTTATCATGGAAAGAATCACAATTACTTATTGCTGAGGCTTTGGAGATGGGTATAAAGAGAATAGTAATCACCCACCCTATTTATCAAAAAATAAATATGCCTTTAAGCATACAAAAAGAACTTGCAAATAAAGGTTGTTTTATAGAACAGTGCTTCTCTATGTATGCAATTGACAAAATTCCGATATCGAAAATCGCTAAGCAGATAAAACAAGTTGGCGCAAGCGCTATAATTTTGAGTTCAGATGTCGGACAAATATTCAGTCCTCCACCAAATATTGCATTGCAACAATTTGCTAACTCACTCAGGGCTGAAGGAACATCGGCAGATGAATTGTTTTCAATGCTGGTTGAGAATCCGAAAGCCTTACTCGGCGTTGCTTAAGGTATAGAAATTCGTTATGATAAACATATGAATATACAAACTTTAAAAGGCTTTCGGGATTTTTTGCCCGCTGCCGCGCGCAAACGGCAGTACGTCATAAATACGCTCAAAAGCGTGTTTGAGTCCTATGGTTTTGAGCCTCTGGAAACTCCGACTTTGGAGTATGAAGAAATTCTCGCGGGTAAATACGGGCAGGAGGGTGACAAGCTCATGTATAAGTTTAAAGATCTTGGCGAGAGAAATGTCGCGATGCGATATGATCAAACAGTCCCGCTGGCAAGAGTTGTGGCACAGTACGAAAATGAACTCCCGATGCCGTTTAAGCGCTACCAGATACAAAATGTTTTTCGCGCGGACAACACGCAAAAAGGAAGATTTCGCGAGTTTCTCCAGTGCGACGCCGATATCGTCGGGTCATCCTCTCCCCTTTCGGATGCGGAAGTTATCGCGGTGGCGGCAAAAAGTCTGGAAAAGCTGGGATTTGAAAAGTTTAAAATTCTTATCAATGACCGCGCGGTTTTTTCAAATCTTCTTGCCGACAAGCGTCAATCCATCACCGAAAAAGAACTTCCCGCGGTAATCCGCGCGATCGATAAACTCAAAAAAATCGGCAAAGACAAAGTTATGGAAGAAATTATCGCAGGCGGAATTGCCCCGGAGCGCGCGATGTTTATTTACCAGACTATTGAATTTCAAAAGCCTACAAAACAAATCAGAGAAATTCTAAAACTTGTGCAGCAATACGGCATTGACGCCCTGAAAGTAAAGTTTGATCCGACACTTGCCCGCGGGCTTGATTACTACACCGGTCTCATTTTTGAAATTGAAGTTGAGGGGTACAGCGTCGGCTCTGTTGCCGGCGGCGGGCGGTTTGATAATCTCATCGGCATGTTTGCAGATAAACAAATTCCTGCTGTGGGATTTGCGTTCGGATTTGACAGATTGATCGAGGCAATGGAAGAACTTAATCTTTTTCCCGATCTTACCAAAGTTTCCACAACGCGAGTTTTGGTTACTATTTTTTCCGGAGAACTCATGGATAAATCAATAGAACTTGCCAACTATATTCGCTCAAACAATCTTAACTGCGAACTGTATGATAACGGAGATGACAAACTCGAAAAACAAATTAAATATGCCGACAAAAAAGGAATTATGTACGCCGCCATCATTGGACCGGAGGAAATTGAAAAAGATATGGTGACGATTAAAAATTTGCGTATCCGCGATCAACAAACAGTAAAACGCGAAGATCTTTTAAAGGTTATTTAAAAATGCGAGGGGTGACAATTGCGGAAGGGCTCCCGACAACGCGCAGTCGTTCGCAGCAAAGCAAGACTAGACGAGCATTGGCGGGAAGGAAGCAA
>DATIIG010000044.1:0-10935 GCA_035479835.1 Saccharimonadales bacterium (SeqCode)
GCAAAGCGATCTGCGCCCAACGTATATAAATTGCCTCGTCGGTAAAAATCGGAAGGCGGGTTAGAAAAATGAGGCGAAGGAAAAAATAGAGAGCCGAGATTATAATTGCCGTGAGAATTTCAAAGCGGTACTTTTTGATAACACCCATACAGACAAATTATAACCAAAAGGAAGCAGAAGAAGCAAATATCTTGGAAAAATCGGAATGACTGTGAGAAAACCAAGGTAGAGAATAAACCATACTACAATCAAAAGCATAGAGTCTTTATAATTTCTTTTCCGGATAACTAGTATTATTGCCAGAATGCTCAAAAGTAAAGAAATTGTCCAAAGAGGCGTCCATTCGACAATATACCCGTTGCCGGCAAACCACGTCTGCCAATACCCCAGAGTAAGCATGGGAAAAACCGCGCCCGGAACTCCTTTTGCCCCGCTACCGTAAAACGCCAGAATATATTTCTGGACTTTGAGAAAATAAATCGGATTTCTGCCCAGCAAAAAAAGTCTGGTATATGAAAGTATATATATAACTACAGTTGCAATAGCAATACTCCCCAGCGGCTTGATTAACTTTTTCTTTTGAACAAATAAAAATATAACAAACGCCGCAAGAAGTAACACTATCTGAAACGGCGACTTGGTTGCCATAAAAGCACCGGCAAAAGCTCCTGAAACCAGATAGTTTTTCTTGAGGAAAAAGTAAAAACAAAATAAAAGAAATGTTAAATACATCGTGTCAAGAAACGGCGCCCGAAGTTGCTGAGTAAATATCGGATCAAATGAAAATACGGCAACGGGAACAAGCGCGGTGAGTTTATTTTCAAACAAACGCGTGTTGAGAAAATACAGTGCAATAAGCGAAAGGCACCCGAAAAATAAACTAAACACTCCCCAGTAACCTGTAACTGTTTCAAAAAAACCGATAAAATATTTTCCAAGCGGCGGAGTTTCTGCATTGAGAAGTGACGGGTCTTTGCCGTTCACGTACGCGTAACCGGCATAGGTATACAAACCGTCATCGCCTATCGGTTGATCGGACCAGGCATCTGCCCACTGCGACCGGTTGTATTTATCTGCCCAATAGTGGGCATTGAATTTGAGAAAAATGTCACTTCTGTAAATGTAAACGGCAAACAAAATATGTGCAATCGTTATAAAAAGCAAAAAATAAAAAACGGTTTTTTGCGAAATCATATTAGCGTTTTGCAATACGTAACTTTGCATACCAAACTCCTGCCGTAGCAATTGAAATAAGTATTGTTCCAAACGTTATCCAAAAAAGCATTGCAGGAACCGGCGCATCATAATTTCCCAGATACAGATACGGAACATATTCCAACAAAACGCCGAATGAAAGAATTACTGAAGGAATTACAATAAATTTTTTTGGGACGAGCGCGACAAAAGGCAGAATATACAAAATATACCATGGCTGAAAAGTCGTTCGGTATGATGCGGCAAAAACCGCCAAGGTCATAAGAGCAACTGCGCCTAGAAACACTTTGTCCCAGTTAATTGTTTTTCCTTTCTTTTGAAAATACCAAATGTAAGCAAACACGGGAAGTAAAAATCCTGTCGCAAATTTTATGCCGATTGATAATAGCAAAAAGATTCCGGATATCGCGTGACGTTTGGTAATCAAAAAATACAAAGCGGCAAGAGCAAGAAAAAACATCACAATATCATTATGCGCTGAAACGGTACTTTCAATTAAAACCAGCGGATTGAGCGCGAAAAACACCATGCCAAATACTGAATTTTTGGGAGAAATTTTATCAAGAATTTTGCCGATAAAATAAACACTCCCGATAAAACTTCCCACAATCATGAGTTTAAAAAGCATAAGTGTCGGAAGAAAAAACTGCATGCCGATAAAGGACAAAGGCACTGTTATGGCAAGCCAGCTCGGCCCGTACGGATAAACTCTGTGCGTCCAGTGCATGAAAGAGAGCATCGGATCGCCGGGAAAATCAAGCGCTTTATGGAGATACGGATTTTGGTGATAGTGAGTTATAATTTTTGCGTCAAAAATATAGTTGAATAAATCGTACGAAAACGCGTTGTATGAAAAAACCAAAATGCCACTTGTTACCAAAACCACAATCCAGAAAACTTTTTTGCTCAATTTATTTTTTCCCGCAAGCAGAAGAAATTTGATGTAAAACGCAAACAGTAAAGCAAGAATTATGAGAAACAAAACTGTGGAAAGCGGCCGGTTAAAATATCCGATGTACTGAAACCATTTCTCAACCGACTGAAATATTGACGCGCGCGCAAGTGTCAGGCTTAAGTCAACTTGAGTAAACGAGTAAAGAAATAAAGCAACAACTGCCAACCAATAACTGCCAACCAATAACTTTATCTTTGTCATTTATATGACCCGCTTATTTGTTTCTTTTTTATCGAAAGCAAATCCAAAACTCCCTGTATCGAATCCGTAATCGGATTGACGCGGCGCGTCTCAACGTAGAGCCAGTCAACCGGAACTTCTTTGATTTTATATTTCATTTCTTTCCCAAGATACAAAAGTTCTACGTCAAATCCCGATGTCACCGAAGAACCGGAGATTTTTGAAAATCCGTGATGCAAATCGTTTATTTTTTTAAACAACTTTTCCGAAGCGTCACCGGTAAACGCTTTAAATCCGCACTGCGTGTCTGAAATTTCGCTGAGACCGACAATTGTTTTTCGAAGGATTGCGGCGCTTTGAGAAATAAAGCGTCTTATAAACGGTGAGCCTTTGCGCTCTTTTCGCGAACCGATAACCACATCGCATCCTTCTTTGAAGAACGGCAGAAGTTTTTCCACCTCTTCAATCGGCGTTGCCTGATCCATGTCGGTAAAAAGCCTGATTTCCCCAGTTACCGCAAGCATTCCCGCAGTAACTGCCCCTGCTTTACCCGAATGCGAGTTTTTGATAAGCGTAAAGCGCTTATCCTCCTGACAAAATCGCTCAATAAACTCCACGCTTCCGTCTGTTGAGCCGTCATCAACTACAATGACTTCCCAATTGTAGCTTTGTTTTCCCAAATAGTGCTCGACTTTATCCAAAACCCCCTTTTGCAGGTTGGCCATCTCATTAAAGCACGGAATAATGACAGAGAGAAATACTTTACTCACACTTTGGATTATACAAGAAAGCAATGTACCAAACAACAAACCTGTGTTATACTTTGCTTATGGCAAGCGTAACTCAAACCTGCAGCAAATGCGGCAAACAGTTTCTGGTGATTGATCAGGAACAGGCATTTTTGAAAGAAAAAAATCTTCCGCTTCCCGCTATGTGTCCTTCATGTCGGCAAATGCGAAGGCTTTCGCTTCGGGGCGCAGATAGAGCGCTTTTCAAAACAAAATGTCAAAAATGCGGAAAGGAAATAATTGTCGCCTTTGATCCCGCAAAAGCCACGAATGCCATTTATTGCCAGAAAGATTGGGATCAGTTTTTCTACGATAATGACCCGATCATAACCGATCCGTTGCCCGAAGACTAATATGACCACCGACGCATTTTTTAGAGAGTTCCAAAGGCTCATCAACTCCAAACCAAAACGAACAACCCGTTCCGTATCCTCTGAAAATTGTGACTACGGTGACCAGCTGTACTGGTGCAAAAATATGATTAACTCTTTTGACACGCTCAAATCCAATGACTCTATTTATATTTTTGATTCCAGACAGGTTGTCAATTGTGTTGATTGCGATTATGCCTTTGAATCACAGCTCTGCTACGAAGGTACTACTATTGCTAAATGTTTCAATAGTGAATTTCTTGAAGATTGTACAAATATCAATAATTCTTCGTATTGCTACAACTGCAGAAACGGAGGCAATCTTTTCGGCTGCGTGAATCTGACGGGAAAATCTTTTTGCATATTTAACAGACAACTGACGGAAGCGGAATATAAAGAGCAGGTGAAAAAATATAAAGCATGGCCGCCGGAAAAAGCATTGAAAATGCTGGAAGAGTTGAAAAAAAAGTATCCCGTAACTCAAACCAAAGGAGAAAATAACGTAAATTCACCATATGGAAACTATATTTATAACAGCAAAAACTGTTATATGGATTTCGACTCGGCAGGTGATGAAAATTGCGGCTATTTATATGATAGCGGAGGAAACAAAAACTCATATGATGCGACATTTTCCGGAGACAGTGAACTTTCATATGAATTCATCGATTCTACAAAGCTTTTCAACTGTAATTTTGTCATTTGGGCAGGACACTCATCGGACTGTTCATATATCATGGCATGCGGCAATTCCAAGCATCTTTTGGGTTGCGTGGGACTGTATCAGAAAGAATATTGCATTTTAAACAGACAATTTACAAAAGAAGAATATGAGCAGAAGAGTAAACAAATCCTTGAAGAACTGAAACAAAAAAATCTGGGCTGGGGAAATATTAAGGTCTAAATAATCGGTTCGGGAAACAGTTCTTCTCCGCCTTCATCAACCGTTACCGATTCCGTTGAACTGCTCCACTTGGCGATTTCGTTCTCAACCGCAACTCTGTTTTTGCCGTACGTCATGCGGGAGTGATCAACAATTTCTCTTGAATAATCAAAAGTCGGCCGCGGAACGCTCAGTGTGCGTGCGGAAAACGGCGTTGTCAATTTGCCGTCCACCGACATTTTTATGTACATTTCACGAACATTTAAATTAATCATGTCGTCTGCGCTAAACGTTGGCGAAAATTCTTTTTGCAAATATGCCGCGTCATCTCCGCCCACAGCAAATGTTATGATAGATCCCACATTTCCGAATGCCGTTGCTTTCACATCATCCGGAAGCTGCGCGATATATTGATGCGCCATCGTTAAATCAAGATGATATTTCCTTGCCTCTGACAAAATGCTTGAGAACGCGTCCGTTGCAAAGTTTTGAAACTCGTCAACATAAAAATAAAAATCTTTACGCTGCTCTTCAGGCATTTTTGATCGAGACAGTGCTGCTTGCTGAATTTTGGTGATAAACATTGATCCCAAAAGTGCCGTGTTTTCATCGCCGAGTTTTCCTTTTGAAAGATTGATAATAACAATTTTACCGCTGTTCATAAATTCTTCGAAATCAAGCATGTTTTTTCGCTGCCCTATCATGTTTCGTACAATCGGATTTGATGTAAACTGTCCGACTTTGTTAAGAATCGGGATTACGGCCTCGTTCATAAACTGCTGATTTGAAACGGAAAAATCATTGAGCCAGAAACTTTTGACAACCGGATCCTGAATTTGTTTGATGACGCGCTGACGAAATGTCGTATCGGAAAGAATTCTCTGAATCCCCAAAACATTTGAGTCGGGCGTTTCCAAAAGCGCCAAAGTAATGTATCGCATCAGATGTTCCATACGCGCGTTCCAGTTAAATGCCAGAAGCTTTTTAAATATCGCGATAAAAAATGTAGACAAATGCTGTCTCATCTGATAATCGGTAACCGGCTCAAGCGGATTAAATCCTATCGGAAAATCTCGATCGGTGGGGTTGATGTACACAACGTCTTTAATGCGCTCTTTTGGTACAAACATGAGAAGTTCATCCGCCAAATCCCCGTGCGGATCAAGAATGCAGCAACCTTCTCCGTTTTGCAAATCAGAAATCAGCAAAAGTTCCAAAAGCCTTGATTTTCCCGAACCTGTCTTTCCCACAACGTACAAATGACGACGTCTGTCGAGCCGTTTGATTCCGAATTTTTTCCCCTCATTTCGAAAATTTGTTTCACCGATAAATGAAACTTCTTTTGGATCAACCATTCCCTCTGTGGGCAAAATATCAGGTGCCGGCGCGCGTTTTGAGGTAGTGTTGACAACATTTGAAACAGACGTGCCGCGGTACGGAAAATAATACAGTGTTGCAAGTTCTGTTGCGCTCCACAAATCTCCTTTTTCAAAAAGCCGCGCTTTGAATGCTTTATCCAGATCCCCGGTGAGCGAAAATCTCCCCTGCTTTAACTCGTTGTATGAACTTTTTGTCGTTTTAAATAAACCTAAAATTGTATGAAGTTTTTGCTGCGCGGATACTTTGTCTGATGAACTGTAAGCAATGCGAAGTTTACCCGTATATAAATCCTGTGATAACTTTTCCTGTGCGGGATATGGTTTATTTTCCCCGTCATACCTTTTACCGAAACTTTTATAATATGTGCTTCCTATTCCCCTGCTCCAGAAACGCGAGTTAATTCTCTTCAAAGCAATTTGTACAACGACCGTGTCATTTGGATCGGTTTTGGACAAAACCGCAGAAAGATTTTTGAGAAATCCTTCTTCATTTCCCCGATAGGTATTTATCGGGTTCATGCTGTGATGCTTAAACCCCAATTGCGCGTACGCAGTATTCCGGTTTTCCTCAAGAAGATAATCTTGGGCATCTTCAATTTCTGCTTCAGGATACTGCGCGTAGAGTTGCGACTCGATAACATTTTTGTACGTTTTGGGTACAACGATATAGAAGCGCAGAAACTGATGAGTTGAAACCATTTCAAGGCTTATATGCGTTCCGGTAGGCATTACTCTATGCAAAGAATGCAGAAATTCGTCCATCGCATTTTCTTTTTGCTCGTTTGAAGGGGGAATTTTAACAAAAAGAAATGCTTTCCCCGGATTTTTTTGATGAGTAGTAAGTTTTTTCTTGAATCGGAATTTGCCCGCGACCACAAACACCATGATGATGGCTGCAATCACGGAAAGCAGAATAAGTAGCGTAATAAACAGCGTGGTAAGAAAACTAGTAGTTGCCGCCACAAGCGCATCCATGGTTTAAGTATACAAGGGAGCGTGGTTGCAAGCAAGTAAGTTGTGATAATGGGTGAGTTAAGGTAAAATATATGCGCTGGCCCCATCGTCTAGCGGCCTAGGACGTCAGGTTCTCATCCTGAAAATCGAGGGTTCAAATCCCTCTGGGGTCACCCAGCTCAGCTGGGTGTATAGCCAGCTAAGCTGGCTCACCTTTTGCTAAACTAAAATAAGGTGTATTACGTTTACATTCTATTTTCTGAAAAAGACAAACTGCTGTATACAGGATTTTCTCCTGATTTAAAATCTCGCTTCAAAGCACATGTGAATGGTTTTGTAAAATCTACAAAGCATCGACGGCCTCTTAAGCTTATTTACTATGAATCTTATATAAAAGAATCTGACGCTCGAAGACGAGAAAAGTATCTTAAAGGAGGAAATGGCCGAGCAGAACTAAAAAAACAACTAAAAGATGTTTTTGCAGAGCTTGGTTATAAAAGTTTATAACTTTATGTTTATGCTATTATTATAGTATGTATGATCTTGTAGTGATTGGGGCGGGGCCGGCGGGGCTGACCGCGTCCATTTATGCATGTTGTTTTAAATTAAATCATGTGCTGCTTGATCCTGTTCCCGGCGGGCAAATGATTTATGCTCCCGATGTCCTTAATTATCCCGGCTTCCCCGAAATTTCCGGAACCGATTTGACCGATAAGATGGTTGATCAACTCAAAAAGCGTGGCGGAAATCCCGTTGCCGATAGTGTCGTAAAAATTGAAAAAACAAACGAAGATTTTAAAGTTTTTACCAAAAACGGAAATTCGTATGAGACGCGAACCATAATTCTTGCAACCGGTGTGGAGCGAAGAAAACTCAATGTCCCTGGAGAAAATGAATATACCGGAAAAGGAATTCAGTACTGCGCCACCTGCGACCGGTTTGATTATGAAGGGAAAACCGTCGCGGTTGTCGGAGGAGCAAACGCCGCGGCTCAGGCCGCAATTCAGCTCTCTCACGCCGCAACAAAAGTTTTTATCATTTACCGCGGCGAAAGTCTCAGGTGCGATCCGATCTGGCTCACCCAAATTGAACAGACAAAAAATATTGAGATTTTACCAAACGTCGCGGTCGCAGAAATTTTAGGCGACGGGCAAAAATTAAACGGCGTTAAACTGACACCGGTAAACGCGAATATTCAAACCCCGATTCAATCGGGGCAAACACCCGCCGCTTTGCATACGTTAAGTATAGAAAAGTTATTTATAGAAATCGGCGGCGTTCCGGGAACTTCACTTCTCGTGCCCCTTGGGATAAAACTCGACAGCGGCGGATATATAGAGGTTGGTGAACATTTGGGAACATCAATTCCGGGGATTTTTGCGGCCGGAGATATCGTAAGTCACAAATACGCGATTGAGCAAATCTCAGCAGCTGTCGGAGCAGGAGCACACGCCGCGACATCCGCGTTTTCATACATCAAACAGCAAAAAGCCCCGCACCTCTGGGGAGGATCCCAAATCCCCCAGCAAAGTATTTAAATTCTTCTTTCAAAATTCATACTCTTTTTTCACTCTATTTCCGATTAAAAATCATAAACTAAACGCGGATTGGAGGTGAAAATTGTATGCCAAAATACGGCAAAAAAGCGCAGCAAAAAGTAAAACGCGCGATGCATGAATACAAACGCGGAGAACTCAAAAGCGGCAAAAAAGGCGGAAAAGTAAAAAGCAGAAAACAGGCAATCGCGATCGGCTTGTCAGAAGCACGACGCGCCGGAGGAAAAGTCCCAAGGAAAAAATAGTCAGTTAATTTTGTGCGGTTGCGGGGCGTGAAGAACCGGACGAACGTGCAGGGAAACTTCTTTTTCCGGATGCAGCGGTTTGGTGAGTGCGATATGCAACACCTCGTCCATATGTGAAACAAAGATAAATTTGAGATCTTTGAGAACTTCCTTGGGCACATCTTCAAGATCTTTTTTGTTTTCTTTTGGCAAAATGATCGTTTTTAAACCTGCACGGTGGGCCGCGATTACTTTTTCTTTTACGCCGCCTATTTCAAGAATTCTTCCCCGAAGTGTTACTTCCCCTGTCATGCCCACCTTTCGGTTCACCGGAATTTTGGTAAGAGCACTCACAATTGCCGTAGTTATCGCGCCGCCTGCCGAGGGGCCGTCTTTTGGCACAGCGCCTTCGGGAACGTGTACGTGTACGTCAATTTTTTGATAAAATCTTTCGGAGAGTCCAAGTGATGCCGCGCGCGCCCTGATGTATGACATTGCCGCCTGACACGACTCTTTCATCACGTCTCCCAGTTGTCCCGTGAGAATAAGTTGGCCTTTTCCCGGCATCAACGCGACTTCGATAAATAATATATCGCCGCCCGCCTCGGTCCACGCAAGTCCCGTTGACATGCCGACTTCATCTTTTTTCTCTAAGATTGTTGAGCTATATTTCAGCGGCCCCAAAAACTTCGGAACATTTTTATCCGTAACGACAACTTTTGTTTTCTTTCCTTCCGCAACCATTTTTGCGACTTTTCGCAAGATCTTGGCAAGTTGGCGCTCAAGATTTCGAACTCCTGCTTCTCTGGTGTAATGCCCAATCATAAAATGAAGCGCTTTGTCGGTGACTTCAACTTCTTTTTCAGTTAAACCGTGGTTTTTCGTTTGCTTACTCAGCAGAAAGTTTTTTACGATTTTAAACTTCTCATCCTGCGTATAGCCGGCAAAATGAATAATTTCAAGCCTGTCTCGAAGAGCCGGCGGAATAGTATCCAAAACATTTGCCGTGGTTACAAACATTACGTCGGAAAGATCAAACGGAACTTCCAGATAATGATCGGAGAATTGATTATTTTGTTCCGGATCAAGCGCTTCCAGAAGAGCAGATGAAGGGTCGCCGCGAAAATCCGCGCCGACTTTATCAATTTCATCAAGCATAAAGACCGGATTTCTTGTCCCCGCGTCTTTAATTCCCTGAATAATTCTTCCCGGCAATGCTCCCACATATGTTCGTCTGTGCCCTCTGATTTCCGCCTCGTCTCTGATGCCTCCCAATGAAACTCTGACAAATTTTCTGCCAAGCGATGAGGCGATTGATTTTCCAAGTGATGTTTTTCCCACTCCCGGCGGTCCGACAAAGCAGAGAATCGGCCCTTTCATTTTTCCGGCGAGTTTATGAACCGCTAAATATTCAACGATGCGCTCTTTGACTTTATCAAGTCCGTAATGATCATCGTTAAGAATTTTTTCGGCAACTTTTATATCAATCGTGTTGGGACTTTCCTCGCTCCAGGGAAGCGAAATAAGCCAGTCAAGATAATTTCTGATATACCCCGATTCGGGATTAAACTGGTTCATTTGAGAAAGTTTTTTAACTTCTTTTTTCGCTTTTTCTTCAACTTCCTCGGGCATGCCCAGCTTTTTGATTTTATCCAGATATACTTTTGCTTCATTGCCCTCTTCATCTCCGAGTTCTTTTTCAATGGTTCGAAGTCTTTCCCGAAGCATTGCCTCGCGGGCGCCTTTTTCAAACCGCTCCTGTGTTTTTGAGGCGATGCGTTTTTCAAGCTCCAAAACTTTTATTTCTTTTGAGAGAAATTCGGTGATACGCTCAAGTCGCGTACGGACATTGAGGGTTTCCAGGAGATCCTGCCGTTCGGTCGGTTTGATATCCAGAACCGACGCGATAAGATCAGCAAGCTGCGAAGGGCTGGTTTCGGACATGATGTTCATAAAGACCAGAAAATCAACCGATTTGCCCAAATTCATCGCTTTTCGAAACTCATTGGTAAGATGATTACAAAGCGCTTTTATTTCCGCGCCGTTGTCATCTACTTCTTCAAGTTCAGTAACTTTTCCCAGAAGATACGGTTGGTTTTGCTCGTAAGACTCGATTTTCACCCGCGCGATACCTTTTACCTGCGCGTTAATTTCTCCGTCTGTTCTGATCATTCGCTCAATGCGCGAAAGCGTACCGATCGTATAAAGATCGGACTCTACCGGCTCGTTAAGCCGTGCATTTTTTTGCAGAACAAAACAAACAATGCGCTCGTGCTGAAATGACGATTCAAGTGCTGCAAGTGATTTGGGCCTGCCGAATGTCAATACTGAATCCGTGTTGGGGAAAATGATGCCGTCTCTAATTGGGATAATCGGGACTATACGATCCATAAAATTGTATATTAGCACTCTAGCACAGTAATTGCTAGT
>DATIIG010000045.1:0-6729 GCA_035479835.1 Saccharimonadales bacterium (SeqCode)
GCCGATTTCGCCGGTTTCCGATAATGATTTTTCAAAAAGCGTCATAGCGTTTGTGTTTGCACATGTTGGATTTGACCGGGTATGGCGGGTGGTTGTATAAGTTTTTTAATTTCGTCTTTGTGCGTTTCAAAAATATCTGTCAGCATGTTTGAAAGCGTGAAGCTTGCGTATTTCCCTTCAAACACGATGTTTGCGCCGCCCAAAAGAGCCTCGTCATATGAAACGTCAATTATTACATTTGTATCCAAATTTTTGTGTGCCCATGCAAGAAGAAGTGAGAAGGTTTGCTCGCTTGGTTCAAACCCCAGCGTCACCTGTAAAACTTTTTGTTTCTTCACAAAATCTCTGACTGCTGCAAAAAGCAATGCGACTTTTTCATGATCGCTCCAGGTTATAGCTTCATTTTTCAAAAGCTCGTCACAAAGTTGTCTGGTTGCTTCCCGGACGTTTTCATGAAGCGTTTTTTCAACCGTTTCTTTGTTAGTTTGGTAGAGTAGGGCAGTTAACATCTCAATTTCGGCAAGAAATTTGACTGCTTGTTTTTTTGTGACAATGTTGGATGTGAGCAGTTGTATATTTTCAGCTTTCATGGTTCGGCGCGAGCTGTTTTTTTGCCTGCTCGAGGGCTTTTAGTAAAAGTTCATTGTGCTGATCAAAAGAAAGTGACTGTCCCAAAATCTGCTTGGTGACAAACTGTAAAACGCTGATAACCTGCGTGTCGATTTTTTCAATCTGCTCTTTTTTGTACTCCTCAATTTCCGATTTTGCACTCTCAAAAAGTTTTTGGACCTGACTATCAACGCTTTTTTGGGACACAATCGTTTCTTTTTTCAGACTTTCTTCAAAAGCTCTCAGCTCACTCATCGTATGATCTTCTATGTCTTTTGATACAGTTCTTGCCATTTGGATATTTTCTTTTTCCAATACACTTAGTTTTTCCTGATATGCCTGTGTTAACTCTTTGGCGGTTTTTTGCAGGTCGGTTGTTTGCGTAGCCAGAACCGTTTGAAGCTGCTCGTCAAGAAGTTTTTTTGACTCCTGGCTTAAAACGCGCGCGTTTTCAAGAATTTCCTGCGCGTGGTGATTGGCAGTTTCAACGATTTGAAACGCACGGTCGCGCGCGCTGTCTATCAGATGTCCTGAAGTTTCTTCATCGGTAGTTGAGGATTTGGTCTTGTTTGAAGCCTTTGCGTTCTGTATTAGCAGAACAACAACGCAAGCGCTTAGCAAAACTATCGAGCCTAAAAGTAGTAAGTACACGGGCAGAGCTAGTACCATACGTTTACTGTAGCATTTATACGACCAAAATCAAATAGGCAATCGCAACCCCGATGCCCACAATCGCGATGGAAAGAAGCACGTTTAAAATAATGCTCAGCTGAATAGTCCGCCTGGCCAGAGGATTGCGGCCGATTGACTCCACGCCTTTTATGGCAACGCGCGTGAAGTAGAGAAAGCCGAGGATAAATGACACGACTGCCAAAACGCCGGCCAGAATGTAGCGGATTGAAGAGACAGGATCAAGATAGGTTCCGCTTGAAGCGTTTTTCAAGTTGGTAAAAAGATTCACGTGCGCGCTTGAAAACGTTCCGTTAAAATGCGGACTGACAACCGCCAGAATTTTACCGACTTTTTTGGGATCTTTATCCGTGTAATCCTCAAGCGCGGTTCCCAGAACAAATCCGTTTTCAATTGCCCTTTCGCCTTTGCCGGCAATTGCGGATGAGGTGATGAAATCATTTTTGTGAATCGGGCCTGCGGTTGTGGTGACATTGACAAACGCTTTGCCCACAGAAATGATCAGGTGCGTTCCTGGAGCAGGTGTTTGGGGTTCCAGTCCAACAGCCGGCGTGTCGCTGATCACACCGTACTCTGAAGGGTCGTAGGGGGATTTGGAAAGCGTATAGCCTTTGCTTGTTGAGCTGATGATGTCGCCGTCTTTTGCGTTTTTGTCAATGACCGGAACCGAAACCGCGATGCCCGGAGGCGCATCGGCAAAAAGCAGAGCGGGTTTTAAAATCGGCATCAAAAGAAATATCGGCAGGAAAAATAGAAGTCGCTTCATAATTTAAGTCTAGTAAGCTTTGGAGAGAGTGTCAAGGAGCCAAGGTCATTTGAAAGTGCGCTTAGAATTTGTTTTCTTCTCTTGTGCCAGATTTCTTTTGTACTTTTGGCAGCAAAAGTACAGCAAAACTGTCGCCGAAGTAGTGCTTCATGCTTTCAACATCTCCGCTCGCTTATCGGGGGATTTCACCCCCTCCTCGATCTGCTTCGCAGCCGAGGAATCCCCCTGATGCTCGCTTCGATGTTTCATGCATTCCAGTACTAATCGGCGGAATAGAGTAAACGTGATTGGTGAAATACCAGATACTAAATACTTTATACTAAATTCTCGTGTAATACACCGAGCGGCCGCGGCCGTGAGGGTAGAGAAGTCCCAAGCTTGCAAGCTTCTGCAAATCCCGGGAAGCGGTAATTTGGGAGATTTTAAAAAGAGCTTGAATTTTTTTATTGGTAATGCGGCTTTGAGGATAGTCGAAAGCTTGTAAAATTGCATTTTGTCGATCTGTTAAGTGAGAGTATGATGCATTAAGAGACCTATTTAACTGTTTCCCGCTTAATTTCTTTTTTACATCTTCAAGGTGAATAAGAAAACTTTGCGCAAAATATTCAAGCCAAAGCGTGATATTGAGGCTTTTCTGAAGATTTGTTTTAAAACTGTTAATCGCGGGGAGATTGTCAATATAATATTTTTCCAAATTAACATAACCGTCAAAATCATAGCCTGATTTATACAGCATTAGCACTCCGGAAAGCAGAGCGATACGTTCATTGTCAGAGCTAAACGGAACGGTAAGAAGCAGCGTTATGAGCGTAACGCCGGCATCAATGACCGGATTTTCTTTTTTTTGCTGAACATAGGAGAGGATTTCGTGCAGATCTTTTTGAGAAGTCCGAAGTTTACCATAACAAGCTATATCATACAGTGTCAAAATATCGGGCAGCCTTACGGTTTGGTCTGTAGTCGTCCAGTACTGGGCGATATATTCCAGTGCTTTTTTATATAGAACTATATCTTCTTCCTGCTTTTTGAGTTTACGGGGAGTTTGTTGTAGAGCAAGCGTTTTCTCAATCTGATCCTGCTTTACTATTTTGCCGCTGAGTGAAAGGGCGAAGTAGATGCGCTCAACGGTATTTTCCCACCGGAAGAACAGTTTTGATTTGGGAGAAAGGGAAAGAGAAAGGATGTCTTTGCGGATTTGCTCAATGCCGGAAAGCGATTCAACGAGTCGAGATGACAGATTATAGGATACATTTAGCATAAATACTTTTCACCGCTTACTTCACAATCTATCACAATCTTATCGCCCCGTCAATAAAGCAAAAAATTTCGTAGCAAATCAATTTGAGGCTAGAAGTATAATTTCGATAAGATTATGATAAGATTAATTGCCTCTTGACAAGCTGTGAAAAGTGTGGCGTAATGAATACGTGGACAAAAAGTTGGACATTTGAATACGAAATGGACAAGTTTTAAATTCACAAAAAACTGCCCGAATGAACGACCGGTTACTGACAATTCAGGAAGCTGCAAAGCTACTCAAAGTCTCCACAAAGACTCTAAGACGCTGGGAAAAACAGGGAAAACTCATTGCGCAGCGCACAATAGGCAATCAGCGCCGATATACCCTGACCCAAGTTACCGCCTTCAAACAGAAGCCTTTTACCCCTGTCGCTGCAATTTCGTCTGCGAGAGTTGGACAATTAGGTTCGGAATTTGAAAAAGATCACGCAAGCTTTGCGGAAGCTTCAAAAAATACTTTGGTTGAGGAGCTGGGAGAAGAGCACCACCTAATCAGCGTTTTGCGAAACATAAATGATCATATAAACGCCCCGCAAAAGTACATGGTTATAGGATATTTGAGCGTGTTTGTGGTTCTTTTGAGCGCCACAGTTTTGGTTAAGACAGGCACAGTAAAACTTCCCGCAGCCGGAAAAAGTGCTTTGGGCACCGTGACTCAGAAAATTGCTTCCGATTTTGTCAACCCGAGCCAAGCGGTGTTGGCTGCTGCAACAAGTCCTTTAAATGACATTTTGAAAGTCAATGTCAAAAGCCAGTTCGCGCAGGACGCGGATTTTTTAAGCGACGTTCGCATCAAAGGGCAGCTGGCGGTAACAAACGTGGCGAGTTTTTCCGCTCAAACATTTTTCGGCGGCGATTTGACCGCAACCGATCACAATCTTGATTTAGGCACGGGTAAAATCACGGCGAGCAATGTCGTGTACGGAATAACAGCCGGAACCGGCATCAGCATCAGCGGCGGGCAAAACCCGGTGATTACCAACACCGATCCCGCATCGGGGCTCAAAATTTTCAGCAAGTTCATTGTGGCAGGAACCAATATGCCGGCAACCAGCAACAATGATGTCATTACTTTAACACAAGGCACGGGCATCACGCTTTCGGCAGCACCCGGAGCGGGAACCAATCAAATTACGATTGCGGCAACCGATTTGGGACCGTGGACGGTCAACGGAAGCTCGGTCGTTCTCAAAACAACTTCCAATAATGTCGGCATCGGCACCACAACTGCAGGCCAAAAGCTTGATGTCAACGGAAATATTAACGTTTCGGGCAATCTTATCTTTTCTTCATCAACGCCGGTTATTCAGTCGTCAAGCAATATCACATTTACTCCGCAAAACGGCGCAACAGGCGGGGCTATCGTTCCGCTGTCTGCCGATGCAACTGATTTAGGCTCGCCCTCACTTGAGTTTCGCAATATCTACGCACAGAATTTTATTCCGGGAAGCAGTGGTGTTTCCGGATTCTGGCAGAGGCCTGCAGGCACCGGAAGCATCGCGCCGTCAAATATAACAGACAGTATCAATATAGGTGGTATTGCAACATCTTCTGCCTTGGAGCATTTCGCAGGAACCTCGGGCGAGAATAGTTTTTTCAACACCGGAAATGTGGGCATCGGCACAACCAATCCGCAGGCGCTGTTGCATATCCGAAGTTCAAACGACGGTTCGGAAAAACTCATGCTTGTTCTGGATAACTCGGGAGACAGTGTCAATACCGCATCCGGCATCGGGTTTAACACGAACGGAAGCTATACGCAAACGGCAAAAATTGTTGATCTTCGAACCAACGAAAGCGGACAGGGGGACACGGCGTTAACATTTTATGTGCAGGATAACGCGGGTGGCAGCCCTCCCGGTTTGACGGAAAAAATGCGCATCAATGCGCGTGGAAATGTGGGAATCGGGTCGACAAATCCCGGTTCTTTG
Source organism: Saccharimonadales bacterium (SeqCode) (assembly GCA_035479835.1). Lineage (GTDB taxonomy): Bacteria > Patescibacteriota > Microgenomatia > Levybacterales > UBA12049 > DATIIG01. The sequence goes on from DATIIG010000045.1 coordinate 5,296, forward strand.
CTTGATGTCAGCGGCAATGTCCGCGCCACAACATTTAACGGCAATACCTTAACGACCGGAACAGGAACACTCACCCTTCCCGCCGGCAAAACGGTTTCATTTGCCGACGCGTTCCAAACATCAGGTGCATTCTCACTTGTTCTGACAACAACCGGCGCAACTAATGTCACACTGCCGACAACCGGAACGCTTCTGACCAACACCGCAGCTGCAAATCAGACCATTACTTCGACACAGCAGTCGGGAACAGTGCTTGGAGTTTCGGATACAACGAATATAACCGGCGCAATTATCGGGCAAAGCGTCACGCTTTCGGGAACCGGAGCGTTTGATCAAACAGGACTTAAATTTAATCTTTCTGGCGCGTCAGGCGCAAATCTCAACGACATTGTCGGAACAAGTTCAAGCTGGAAAATAGCAACAACCGGAGACGCGACATTTAACTCGGTTTCAACTAATTCATTCAACAGCGGTTCCATTTCATCAAGCGGGACAATCTTGGGACCTGACGGCAGCGCGGCAAGCCCTTCATTTGCATTCACCAACTCAACCCACACCGGACTTTTCAGAGCGGGCGCGGATATTCTGGGAGTTTCGACCAACAGCACGGAGCGCATGAGAATTGACAGCAATGGCAATGTGGGGATCGGAACAACCAGCCCCATCGGTTTGGTAAATATTGTCGGCGCGCCGGTTGGCAAAGCATTGGTTAACTTAAATTATACAGGGACAGATCAGAATATTTTTGTCGCGTCAAAATCAGGCGTGACAAAATTTGTCATTGATAATACCGGCACGATTACAACCGGTATTTGGCAGGGGACGCCGATTGCCACATCATCGGGCGGTACCGGACAAGTTGCGTATATCGGCGGAGATATTTTGTACGCGGCAGGACCCACAACGCTTTCACCGCTTCATATCGGCTCAACCAATCAAGTCCTTGCGGTTTCGTCAAGCGGACTTCCTGTCTGGGCAACGGCAGGCGGCGGAGGCGGCGGACTCTGTTCAGACTGTCTTATCAATGATCCGACTGTTTCCTCAACCAATACCGTTACGCCGGGTGCGTCATCAGTGACGGCATTAACGCTTCTGGGAGCAGTCAGTGACAACGCGAATATCTTTACGGTAAAAAATCACTCGGCCGGCAGTACCTACTTTAATATCAACTCAAGCGGTGTTATTGACAGCGGAACATGGCAGGGAACTGCGGTTGGCGCGCAGTACGGCGGAACAGGACAAACTCTCTATGGTGTAGGCGATTTGCTCTACGCGGATACCACAACGCATTTAACAAGGCTTCCGGTCGGCTCGCAAAATCAGGTTTTGACAATTTCCAATTCCACCAATCTGCCGGTCTGGTCAACGGGCAGCGGCGGGGGAGGATTTTGTTCGGACTGTTTGGTGAGCGACCCGACAACGTCTCTTATAAAT